>JAHLWV010000018.1 GCA_019057735.1 Promethearchaeota archaeon
ATAACTTTTGCACTCATAAATGTAGAATTTCTACGCTCGTTCAGAAACGTAACCCACGTAAAGTCCGGTGGACCGCGTTATACGGCAAGGAATGACGAGATCAGAGCGTAGGAAAGACTTTAACATAGTTTTCACTGTTTAAAATTATAAAATTAATAAGTAAAATTTTTATTAATTGAATTAAATCTTATTGTAATTTTAAACAAAAAATAACTCAATTTTAATGGAGGTAAATATTAGAATGAAAGTTTTAATAGTGTATGATACAAAACATGGAAATACTCAACAATGTGGAGAAATGATCGCTGAAGGCATAAATTCCGTTGAGGGCAACGAAACAGAGGTTGTGAATGTAAAGGATTTTGATGTCAGCAAAGATGCAACTTACGACTTAATAGTAATTGGATCTCCTAACCATGTGGGATCCAACGTGAAGAGCACTAAAAAGTTTATAAAAAATCTCGCTAGTTCTGCCCTAAAGAGTAAAGCCTATGCTGTTTTTGATACTTACATGGGAAAAAGTTTTGAACAAGCTGTAAAGAAGATGGAAAAGCAAATAAGCGAGAATCTACCAGATTCGTCTTTGGCGCTTCCTGGCTTATCAATAAAAGTTGGTGGGATGAAGGGTCCAATAGTCGATTCAGACCTGTCAAAATGCAAGGAATATGGAATTAAATTGGCTGCTAAAGGGTAAAATACTTCCTTTAAAGCTAAAAATTCTAAAATCTATTCTTTTTTTAAAGATTACTGTAATCTTGGGAACCTTAAAAGATCATCTATTAAATCTACATGAGAGATAATCATTCTACGGCAACAGAATCTTTCAAGACCCAATATTTTAAAAGCATCGTCTGCAGATTCGCCTTTTTCTATTAATTCTAAATAGGGTTTATAACTGTGGGCTATGAGCTTTCCGCATGAGAAACATCTTATGGGAATAATCATGATATTTTATAGAGAGAATGATTCTAAAAAAATTTTACTGTTATTCCAAACCAAAAATTTTATTTTATATCCATTATTACATACAACATCAAAATCGATGATTAATGATGATATATTAAAAATATATATTGGAAAGAGAAAAAAATGAGCTATATAAAATATAAAGTCCCTGATGCGTTAAAAAATGGCATTAAAGACGCTTTATCCACGATTTCTGGAACGCGAGATGCCAAAATAAGGAAAGGGATGAATGAAGTAACGAAATCAATAGAGCGAAGTCTTGCGAAACTCGTTATCATGGCAGAGGATGTTAGTCCACCAGAAATTTTATTCCATGTTCCATTGTTGTGCGAAGAAAAGTCAATTCCATATGGTTATGTATCCACGAAAAAGGAGTTAGGAAATGCAGCCCGTATTAATATTGCTTCTTCTGCCATCGCAATTGAGAATGAAGGAACTGGAAACGATAAAGCTTTGGATGATATCATTAAGAAGTTAGAAGCATTAAAAAAATAATTTGGTGAATAATCTTAGCAAAAATGGACAA
Organism: Promethearchaeota archaeon; assembly: GCA_019057735.1. The sequence continues at coordinate 1,493 of JAHLWV010000018.1, forward strand.
GTCAAAAGGATCAAAAGGAAGACAAGTACAAGATTATTCAATTCCCGCTGAAGTCCTTCAAATCGTTGGTAGAACGGGATTGACTGGTGAGATCAGCCAAATTAAGGTAAGGATTCTTAAAGGTCCAGATAAAAATCGAATTCTTACGCGAAATGTAAAGGGTCCAATACAAGTTAGCGATATCGTGACCTTACGAGAAGTAGAACGAGAAGCTCGAAAAATTCGTAAACGAAGATAATTTTTTTTACACTATTTCTTTTTTAATCGTCAAAGAATCCTAAAATCTTCATGTTAATATACTCGTTGTGAAAAAATTCCCTAAGAGCTGTTCTGATTGCTTCAGATCTACTTGGAACTATTTTCATTTTAATTAATTTTTGAATATTTGTATCATATATGTCAGGAATATTGATAGTAATATTCTGCATAGCACGTTTTTTCTCTTTCTTAGGATTCGGCAAAATTGAACTCACCAATGTTATTAATTTTCAAAATGAAGTTCAGAAAAGCGTAATAACGAGTAAGAAAAATGATCTTATATTATTGACCCTTAACTAAATACAACTTTTTGATAATAAAATATAAGTTAAACTTGTATATAAAATTATCTCTCGGAATTGAAAGGCTTATAAAGGGCTCTATATCAGATGTAAATAATTTTGATGCCTTTATCTTTAAAATGAACAATTAATGTTTACAATTTAAGGTCGATTGAAAAATTTTTATTTTTATGATCGATCTTCTTTTTTTACATATCGGCCTCTCGTTTCAATTACTGATATATTCTTTAGAATACTTTTACATTCATCTTTTTTCTTCACTCCATAACCTTCTCGATATCCTTCAAGAAAAGCCTCAAAACAGATACTAAAATCACTTCCATGAGATGATATCAAAACTCTCTTAAATAAATGTAAGTCAGTGCTTTTATCTTCAATTGAATCTGAGTAGTCGTGTAAGCCAAAATCAACGATGAATAATTTTTGAGAGGGTGTGAGGATTACGTTACTTGTAGTGATATCACCATGAATGTGACCATTTTTATGTAAATACGCTATATTTTTTCCTATTTCTTTTAAATATTGCACTTTTTTTGAAGCAGCCAACGAAGATAAAATATCTTTTAATTTTTCGCCTTTTATATATTTCATTACGATGGTCGAGTTTTCCGTATCAATTTCGTATACAGGAGGAACTAACACCCCGTATTTTTTGACTCTGATTAACGCTTTAGCTTCGTTAAGAGTTCGATTGTAGCGGAGAACCCTATCGATTTGTTCTATGCGATATCCTTTAGGAATTCGTTTTTTAAAAATCACTTCCTTTCCAAACCACGAACCGTAATAAAGACTGGCTTCTGCTCCCTTGTGAATTAGTTTTTCAACTATAACTTCGTTCGACAATTTAATACAACACCTAAGTTCTCCACGGGATTGTTATTTGATCCATTCGTTCTTTAGGATTTATCCTGGTTTCGGAGATATTATTACCTCCAATAGATTTATACCTCAAAATACCGGTCCACGCAATCATAGCTCCATTATCTCCTGCATATTTTAGGGGGACAACCTCAAATCTTGCACCATGTTCTCTACTGATGTATTTAACCATTTCTTGCAATCGTTTATTAGCAGCCACTCCACCGGTTAACAAGACTTCATCTTTTCCCGTGTGGGCTAAAGCTCTTTCTGTCACTTCAGTAAGCATTGCAAACGCTGTTTCTTGAAGCGAATTAGCTACGTCATTTAGATTATATTTATTTTCATAATCCTTCGATTCAATTAACCTTTTAGCTGCAGAATAGAGCCCAGAAAAGGATAAGTCCATCCCTTTTACTATGTACGGTAAGTGTAAGTAGTTATCTGACTCACGAGCTAATACTTCGACTTTTGGACCACCAGGATGGGGTATCCCGACATCACGAGCAAATGAATCTATTAGATTACCAATAGGGATATCCAGCGTTTCTCCAAAAATTTGATAGCGACCAGACTCATAAGCACTAACTATCGTATTTCCCCCTGACACATATAACGTGAGGGGATCTTCTATTTTGCATAAAAAACGTCCGATTTCAATGTGAGCAATACAATGATTTACAGCGACTATCGGTATTCCTAAAAGTTGGCTAAACATTCTCGCAACATGAGCGCCTATTTTTAGAATTTGTCCTAATCCAGGACTATTACTGAATGCAATAAGATCAATATCTTTAATTGAAAGCGAAGCGTCGTCTAACGCTTTATTGATTATTCCCATAAAATTGTTTAAATGTTGTTCCTTTACTAATATTGGATGAATTCCTCCCTCCTTAGGAATAAACATATCGTTTACTAAACTGAGAACTTTTCCATTGGAATCTACTATTCCAACACTCCATGTATGTGCCGTAGATTCGATTCCAAGCGTTAAATTGTTCTTCAAATTCATAAATTTCGCCTAAAATGCATATAGTTATGTTAGAAAGTGCAATAAAAGAAACAATGAAATAGAAAGAAGATTTGTTGCTGCTTACATTCAGGTTGACTTAGTACGCTTTCGAGGCGTCCTTCTACTTCGAGCGACGGTAGCTGCTCCTTTCTTTCCTTTCCTTTTAAAAACAGTGTATCCACAATTCCCGCATGATGATCTATCGTAATGATCAGCGAGATAAAACGATGGTCCACACTTGGGGCACGCACGATGAGTCCTTACTAATTTACCCTCTTCAATTTTATAATATTTTGATGCGTCTGTCATAATAATTCATTTTTTTTAAGTAATTTTAATCGTATTCAAAAAGGTGATTATATGGTTCTTTCCTCTTCTTTAACTTGTAAATTTCTTCTCGGGTTTCTTTTGGTAAATTCCTTACTTGAATGTGGAAGGGCTCATAGAATTGAAGCTCCTTAGAATCCTGATAGATGTTTGCTAAACCAATATCGTCCGTGCTACCGAATTTTGTTTGAATGTTTCGAATGATAGTGTATTTTTCATTTGCATTTTTCATCGCTGCAATTTTCTTTTTAACTTCTAACCTATTAGGTGTGCTGGCATCTAGGTGTTCGATTCTAAATTTAACTTCATTACGATCGATTACCGGGTTTTTCTTTTCCTCTAAAATTTCAATATTAAACGACATTTCGAGTCTTCTAACAACAACAGTTTTTCTCAGTTAATCAGTTAATTTAAAGATAATTCTGAGTTATAAAAAAATAAAAGAATATTAAAAAATAAAATTTTGCTTTTTTATTAGGAAACAATAGCTGAAAATAAAAGATATGTGATGAGAGGATAAATTTTAATGCTCATCGAAATAATTGTAATAATTTTTATGTTCATTATTTTTTTAACCCTAGGAAATATATTAGTTGGAATCTAGGCTTGGTTTTTTATAATTAGCTTATTATTTTGGGAATTGTTATTTATTATAACGGTAAAACGCTATGTAAAAACAAAGTGAATAAAACTGGAGCAAAAAAAATGGATGACAATTTAAAGATTCCACCGAATGAAAGACACAAGTTCTCTCAACCATTAGGCAAATTATTAGCAGGAACTCGAGAAGAAACGATTATTGAAGTAGAAAAGGCTATTAAAGAACATCTAAAGAAAGGGTTTGAAGTATCAGTTTATTTAGTAGGTGATATAGTTACACAAGATTTCCTCGCAAGTAATTTTTTAAAACCATTTATATCAGTCTGCATTGTAGACGAAAAAACTCAACGGAACCATATTAAGATAGAGTTCGAAGATTTTTTTGAAGAAATTATTGAATTTGAAAACCCCGAAGGTGGGATAAAGAAAGAAAGCTTTACGCTTTTAGATGCCATAATTAAATCCAAAAAAAGAACTTTATTGAAAGTAACCGTAGGTGAAGAAGATTTACTCGTCTTACCGCTAGTTTTAAGTATCACTCTAATCGATAAAGTAAAGAATTTAGTCTTTTACGGTCAACCACCCATCACGGATTCAAGGAAACCAATCCCAGAAGGAATCGTTATGGTTGATGTTGAGAAAAGAATTCAAAAAGTAGTAGATAAATTCGTAGGAATGATGATGTAATTAATAAGGCAAAAATAATTCCCAAAAAAGTCTAGCTTAGCGAACTCTTAAAGCATATTTTCCAGGAAAGTGGATTTTAAGATAAATCGCCATTTCCGAGTTAGTTGGGTCAATTATTATGACTTCACCAGTATAATCTTCACTAAGGCTATGTGTTTTACATTTTGGGCAAGTCGTCTGATTTTTAGTCATCAGGTGGCAATTTTTACAAGCCTTTTCGAGTTTTTTCATTATTTATTCCTCGCTGACTTCCTCTTCCTCTTCCTTTGAAGCTTTTAACTTTTTAGCCTCGATGTTTGCATATTCTTCTTCAACATCAGCTTCGATCCATTCGAGTTTTCCTAAAAATTTCTGCCTCATCGTTAAACCAAGTTTACCGCTACGTCCAGTGCCTAAGGAAACTGCGATCACTTTAGTTCTTACTTCATTATTGACTTCGAGTATTTTTCCAGTCTCTTTGCCTATAAATCGATTTCCTACTTGTTCATACGAGATATAATCGTCGCAAATTTGCGAAACATGAACTAATCCATCTAATGGCCCGAGTCGACAAAACGCTCCAAAATCAACTAATTCTACGACTTCACCCTCCACCACCTCACCAAGCTTTGGTCTAAATGCGAGGATGGAGAATTCAACTTGGTGGAACGTGTTAGCGTTTCCAGGAATGATGATTCCTTGGCCCACTTCAAGCACATCAACTATCGCAATAATGAATCCATAATCTCTTGTAATTATACCCTCGTATTCCTCACTAAGAATAATTCTTGCGCTGGTAGCCTTAGGCTGGTTGAATAAAAATGGGGGTATTTCTACTTTTGTTGAGATGGAATAAATTTTGAAAATTTTAATACACCAGTAAAATGAGTAAATATTAGTAATCCAAATATAGCATAAAATTAAAAATTTGTGGTTTTAACTAATTAAAATATTAAATTTTGAAAGTATTAGGTTTGTATAGAGATAGAAGATAATTTAAATCAATCGAGATATTTTTTCGCATGTCCTCCTACAATCTAAAAGGATTAACCCAAGCCGAACATCTTTAGTTGTAGAAACAGTTAAAACTGCATTTGGACCTGCTTGCATGACGAGGAGATAACCTTCGCTTCCCTTAATATATAATTGGTCGAATTCTCCTTTGCCCATTTCAATTATTGCCCGTTCAGACAATGAGAGTAAAGCTGCAGTCATCGCGGCAATTCTCGTTTCATCGACACCTTGTGGGAGTGCAGAGGCAATAGGAAGACCTTCAGCGCTCACGATCGCAGCAGATTTAACTTCTGGAATTGCTCCAAGTAATTTTTTCAATAGATCATCTAATGTATCGACTGATTCCATTTGTGACAATTTCTCCTTCTCGGTATATGGTGATTTTTATTAGCTAAAGATAATACAATTGAGATTATTTTTAGCTTATAATTTAAATAGATTAATAGTATTTATTTATTTTTTTTTTTATTCGTTACTAATCGTTATCTATATAAAAATCTTGTATATTATTGGTTTATTAAAGTTTATAATATGTAGATAAAGGTAATGTGTGGCATTTCTTGGGTTCAACTCAAGTTTACCTCAAATTAAACTCAAGTTTACCTCAATTTTAATGCTACATTATAAATAAAAGAATAATTAATTGATGATTAATTATAAAAATAATTAAAATAACCAATTGTGTTGCTATCATGGATCATTGGGTTTTTGTAGAGAATCTTTATACCACAACTTTTACGCTATTCTTCTTTGTTTTAATGTGTTTAATGTATTATATTGGGGTGAAAGGGTATAGAGCCAAAAACTCTTATGGTGGAATTTCCTCAATTCTATGTGGTGTATGTTATTTAATTTTTGGATATTACAACTCTGTAGTTGGATTTTTTACATATCCTTACATGGGATTTATGGTGTGGTGGATTGGAATGATTCTTGTGGCGAACCTTATCTTTACAACTATTATTAGGAAATCTATCAAGAAGATGAGGGGAGAAACAGATACTAGTGAGGTTGAAGTAAAAAAAGATTCGATCTTAAGAAGATATATCAGAAAGATGACTAAAGAAAATCCCTATAAAGACGATATCCCTTTTAGGATGGAGTTAATTCGAAAAAGTTTCCATCTTTCAGGCTTTTTATTACTTATTGCTTTCTTTGGATTTCTAGCATTACCGCCACTGACATCCTTGGTAAATGACGGCGTCATAACTATGATTCAGCAGTTGGAGCCATCATATAATTTTATATGGGGTGAGTTATCTAATTATCCTTTTGGATTTGGAGAATTCCAAGCAGTAGTGGAGATTACAATGTTTGCGTTAATTGGTGCCTTAGCCTTTGCTATTGTATCAGACATAATTCGAATCGTTTGGGGGCCCGAATATTCAATTTTTAATTTTTTAACTAAATCTATGTTGAGAAACAAAGAAAAAAACGCAGCAGGGCCACAGATTTATATCATCACGGGTTTTATCTTTTCCTATATGCTATACATGGCGGGCATCATTCACATTTTCGTTTTTTTTGCTGGAATCCTTATAGCGTGTTTATCTGACGCTTCTGCCGCAATAATAGGAAAAAAATATGGCAAGCATAAAGTCATACTTAGGAATGAAGAAGTAAAATCTGTCGAAGGATTTGTTGCGGGCGTTGTAGTTGCTTATATTATTGGTTTTGTATTTGTAGGGCCGGTATATGCTTTAATGGGTGCTTTTATTTTCTTTTTAACTGACTATTTACCAGCTGTTACCGCAGATAACATATTAAATCCTATATTTATACCGATAGGTATACAATTTCTCGTTTTTCTATTAGGATTGCCAATTGGATGGTTTTAAACAAATTACACATAACCCAAGAGAGAATGCTTTACTAATTTATAATGAGAAAATTAATTGAACAGCTTAAAGAGATCGAGTTAGCGATTTTTGACTTAGACGGAGTTGTATACCGAGGAGACAAGCTAATATCTGACAGCGATAAAGTGATTACAGCTTTAAAAGAACTTAGGATTAAAGTTGTCTATAATTCCAATAATTCCACAATCACTCGACAGATGTACGTCCAACGTCTTAAAGGATTTAACATTGAAAGCAAAATTTTAGATTTTTATACGAGCGCTTCGATCACTGCAAGTGAAATAACTAGATTAAAACAGAACGCTACAATTTATGTTATAGGAGAGATAGGATTAAAAAAAGAACTAGAAAGATGTGGCCATATGGTCGTTAACGCTGAATCGAACCATATGGAAGTTGACTTCGTAATAGTTGGTCTGGATAGAGCTCTTACTTATGCAAAGCTAGCTTTCGCTCAGAGGTGTATTTTAAATGGAAACGCTAAATTTTACGCAACTAACGCAGATACTTCCTTGCCTGTGGCGGGCGGTTTACTACCAGGGGCAGGTGTAATGGTCAACGCTGTTGAAACATGTACTGGCCAAAAGCCCGTTAAGATTTTTGGGAAACCAAACCCTGAAGGGATTCAATCGATTTTAAAGGAAACAAATTCAAATCCTAGCCGCTCTGTTATCTTTGGAGATCGCTTAAACACAGATATTTTAGCGGGTAATCGCGCAGGTATTAATACGGCTCTCGTATTGACGGGTGTGACAAAAACATCTGATGTTGAAAAATTACTGAGAGATAAGGATCGATCTCTAGAAGCAGAAAAAGGAATGATTCCTAATATCGTAATTAATTCGCTGAAAGATATATTTTTGCCTTAAGTATCATAATCCGGCTCTTTTAAGCATCAATTTCGCAATTTCTGTGAAAATATCTTCGATATTTCTCCCATCTTTTGCAGAGCATTCAATATATCCAAACAATTTATTAGATTTTGCTAAACCAAACGCTTCTTTGGTTGGAACTGCTCGTTTAAAGCTTAAATCTAATTTTCCTCCAACCATAATTACTGGCAAAGGTTTATCTTTGTCTCCAATAAAACCGTTTTTAAAAATATTAATCCATTCAGGAAAATTTTTCAAGCTCGAATACCGTGTTATGTCGTACATAAAAATTCCTCCTGACGCACCTAAAATATAGCTCGGTAATAAAAACCTAAAACGTTTTTCTCCAGCAAAATCCCAAATCTGGAGGAGAACTATTTTTCCATCAACTTCTACTTTTTTAACATGAAAATCAACACCAATAGTGATGGTCTGGTTTGACTTAAAGAGACCAGTAAGATATCTACCGAGTAATGTGGTCTTACCAACTCCACCATCTCCGAATAAACAAACTTTAAACATTACATCGGGTTCTCTATCGTCTTTTTCATCTTCCAAGTTATGGTTTTCCTCGAGCGTCATTGACTTTTATCGATAATCGATTTTCAATACAATTTTGTTAGAAGAGTATTTTGAAGTATAATTATAATAATAATAAAAGTCAATTATTAAAATATTAATTGTTTCCGAAACAAATTTTGACAAATTCTTTAAGGCTTTAGATAGTTATAATTAGTTCCCTTTTTTTCGTTAATTTCATATTTTAATTAATTCCATTATACCTCACTATAAAGATCAACGTAATTTTTTAGAAATAAATAATTTGAAAGTCTTGTATTTTGAATTGAATTTACTTGAACGAATTCGTTTGGAGCGTGTGCATATCCTCCAATACCTAATCCTCCAACAATGAAGTTCAATCCCAATTGGCTTTGTATCTGACTTAGTGGAGCTGCCGCTGCGCTAATCGGCCAAATTTGGGTGGTAAATCCGAGCTCTTTAAAACTATCTACAAGACTTTTTACTAAAATTGAATTTTCTCTAACTTTTGATCGGTCGTAGCCCATATTTTGAACAATTTCAAAGCTGGATTTTAAATTTCTCGTTAAATCGTTAACTTTCTTTTTTATTTCTTCAAAAATTAAATCTACTGACACATCGTGAGCAAATCTAATGTCAATATTACACTCTGCCTTGTTAGCTACCATATTTTTTACTCCATTTTCCAAATAACCAGATTTTAAAGTAGATATGTTGAAAGTTGGATTAAATAAATAATCAATAAAATTCAGCTTAGGATCATCTATAAGAGTTTGTCTAATTCCTGCTTTTTCTTTTATTATTCCTAAATCAATACTTTCCATTAAATTCTCAATGACCATTTTCTCTTTTTCTGTCATGTTGTAAGGAGTGCTGAGTGAATTAATTTTAAACTTATTTTCAGAATAAATACCATTAAGTACGAATATCAAATCTTGGGCAGGATTTGGGATCATCGAACTGAATGCTGAATGGGCCTCTGAGTTGGCTGCTGAAACTTTAATTGTTAAAGATAAAATACCTTTATAACCAAGCTTTAATACCGAAATTCCTTTTAAATCTTGTTTTATAGAAGGGTAATATGCGTCTGTGCACGCAGTAAACATATTTTTTTTTATTTCAAGAGTGTTTAATAGTGAAGGTGAACCTAGTTCTTCTTCTCCGTCTATTAAAAATAATAATGATATTGGAAGCTTTTCTTCTTCTTTTAAAATTTTCACCACATTTAAGAAACATAATAAAGGAGTTTTTGAATTATATGCGCCCCTACCAATAATAACCTTGCCTAATTTGTCTAATGGTTCCGGTAGATCAGTAATTTCCGCTCCAAAAGGATTTTTAATCCACTCTTTCTCATTATTTACAGGTTGAGTATCGTACATCATGTAGATTAATAATCTATCCTTGATGTTTCCATCAACTTCAGCTATCAGTAATGGATTCGTTTCCCCTTCGATTTCTATGATTTTTTCGCAAAAATTAGAAATATATGAGGTGATAAAATCTTTAGCTTCTTTAATTGCTTCTCTATTTGAAGTATAACTTGGAATTTTTAAAAAACGGATTAAATCTTCTTTAATAAACTTTTCATTAGTTCTATGGATTAATTCCTTTAAATCATTTTTACTGCTAGAAAAGCTTTCTTCATTCATATATATTAAAATTTTAAGTCTCATTAATTAAATTATTTTACTATTGAAAACTGAGAATGAAGTTAAATATGGATGGGTTAGAACTTCCAAAAACTGAAAAAATTAAAAAATTAACTCAAATTATGAACCTAATTAAAGATAATGGAAATTTATTAGGTGTATTATTCGCATACCGCGACGGAGGTCTTATTGCGGAAAACTTTAGAGACGAAATTTATTTTGATAACTTTACATCCATGTGCGCATCGGTCTTAGAAAGTGCTATAAGTCTAGGTCGTACAATGGGGGATAAAAAAGCAGCTAAAATAATCGCAGAGTTAGGAACTCAGACTATTGTTATTACTGAATGTGACGAGAAAACGTTCTTAGTCTTTGATTTAGATTACCAATCTAATTTTAATGTGATCTTAGAAAAAATGGAAGATTATATTCGTAAATTAATTTTTCTCTACTAAGAAAAAATAAAGTAGGAACAACGAAATAAGAATTGATTTAGCTTTTGCTGTCTATGAATTTTAGGTACTCGATACAAACTTGGGCAAATTGACCTAGAGCTTCTTTTTCAATTACAGCAGGAGTGTCGTTTCTAGTATGATAGTAAGGCGCTAGTTCTTCTTTTAAATTCAACCCACCTATTGAAGCAGCAGGAATATTCTTCAAGCTAAAGACTGCTCCATCAGTTGCACCAAATGGGAGCGCTAATAATTTCGGATTAAGATTCAAGTTCTCAGCTATATCTAAGAGGGGTTCAAATACAAGTGGATCGTGTTTAGCACCTATCCCTGATTCTTTATTATGGATTACGATAAAATCTTTTTTAGCTATACTATCCATATTAACAATTGTAGTCTGATTTGATACCAATTCGTTATAGTGTGCCTTTACATATCGCTTAGCGCCTCTTAAACCTGCTTCTTCACCAGCAAAAGAAATTAACTGGACTCTAGTGTATTTTGGGAATATTTCGTCGTTATTTTTATTCTCTGACAAGAATTTTGCGATTCCTAATAGTATCGCAACTCCAGAAAGGTTATCGAACGCACCAAGTACAGGTTTATAGCTATGGAAAAAAACATAAACTAAAATGATAGGAATAAAAAAAATAAAGATAATTCCAAAAATCAGAAAGAGAATGGGTTGAGCAATCCCTAATACGAAGAAGACCAACTTTAGTATTATAGCAACGAAAATGATTGCAACCCCTAAATATCCTATATTAATTATAAGCTGCCCAAATCGCTTCAAATAGTAAAACGTATTAAATTCAAAGGCTGAATCGTGATGGGCAGAGAAAATAACTGTGTTTTTCACTTCACTCTTTGGATTGATAGTTCCAATTATGTTATTTGATTCGCGCTTCGGAAAGAGAAAGTCAAAGGTTTCGTGGTATTTCATCACTTCAAGAATAAAATAGCTTATTGTAACTCCGATAAGAACAACGGCTAAAACTAGCAAAAGGGTATCAAATACAGGATTTAGATTAATAATACTAAGATCACCTAACAACGATACCCAAAAAAAGATCCCAGCAATAAATACAATAAGTGCTCCGTACCTTATTCCCCCCAAAAAAGCATGAGGACTACTGATGTATGACTCTTGGTGCGCTTCATCGCAAAACTTTTTCAATTCTGATTCTACTTTGTTGCCAGCTATTATTTCTTCTTCTGTCCCCGACTCCCTAGCACCAATATCTGCGCAAACATCTACAATAAATTTATACATGTAATTATTATCAAACATTTTCATCAATACGTTATATTTAAAACGGAGCTATTTAGTCTAAAATCACAATGTTAAATAAAAATTCGCTATGTTAAGTATTAAAATTATAATTATATTTTCTTTGAGAAGAAAATTTATTGAAGAATAGAAGTAAATTCCAAAAATTGAAGCTATATGAGTAATTCATCCAACCAAAGAATTATTGATAAGTTGAGGAAGGGATATACCCCAGTTGAACAAAGTCCAAAAGCAAATTTGACATCGACCTATAAAAGCATATTCAAGCCTTTAGTTAATAGAAAAGATTTCAATCTATTGTTTGAGCTTTTTAATACTAACGAAGTCATATTGAGAGCGTGGAGTTTTCTAGGTTTGTATCATGTTTTAGAGGAAACTTCGGTTTATGAAGAAGAGAGGATAAAAAGAATTCAACAGATCGTATTAGAAGTTTTAAATGATTATAGAGAAATTAGTTATTTTGGTGATTCAAATGAACTTCGAACTTCGCTACGCGAACACCACGTTAGAAGAATATGTGAATTAAACAAAAAGTTAAGTTTTAAGTCCGCTTTTGAGTATTGCTTATCTTTTGATAAAGTGACTGACAGTGTGGTTTCTGATTTGATTGAAGATGTTGTTTCTAAAACTTTTGCCCCAAATGTAGAATCGTTAATTTTGAGACTCGCAAATAACACAAGCATAAGAGACTTTCGTCTCAAAAATCAAATGGTTAAATCGTTCGAAAATCTTTCTCAAGAAGGAGATGTTACTAAATTAAATGAAATTACAAGTCTATTTAGATCCTACCTCGCTCAAATAAACGAAGACAAGATTACAGACCAAGAATTCTTAAAAAATATAAAATCGCTTCAAGAAAATATATTTAAGGTTGGTGCTATATTAGGACTATCACTTGAAGAAGAAACTCTCGAATTTGTAAATTCTTTAAGATATCCATATGGTTCATTATATCTTATTGCGAAGAGATATTACAATAACGACGAGTTAGTATCGATTGTCTTGAAAAAATTGGAGGAAAGCAAAAATCCTAATTTTATATCAGAAGTTTTAAAGGCAATTTTGGTACTAAAGGATAGAATTGAGAACTGGGAAAAGATAATCATTGAAAATGTAAGAAATTTTCAGATCGTCGATGGGAGTCTCATTAATGACATGCAGGAGTCAAATCTCATCGATCAAGAAATGATCGTGAATCTAGTAAATGAAGGGGATAAGTGGTCATTGGAATTCATTCGTGAGTTTTTCGTTGATAAACCAGAAATGCTTGAAAAATGGCAAGATGTCAAAAATGAATTCATAAAAATTTTAAAACTCACAACAATAAAAAATTCAGATGAAAAACAAGCACTTTTGAAAAAGAAAGAAATGATCCTCAAGCTAATTATAGATTTACAAATCGAAGAACTGGTAAATTTATGCTTAGAAAATCTCCAGAGTTTTGAAACTAAAAACCTAAAAATGCTTGCAGTTTTTTCTATACTTAAGTTAGGAGAAGAAAGCCTTATGTTGGAATTGAAGGAGTTTATGAAGAATGATGCTGATTTAGCAAAAATAGTCTTAAACTTAATTGATAGATTGAACAGAAATGAATGGAAATTCTTCTACTGAGTTATTAAAATAATAATTCTTTATGTTAATTATTAATGCTATAACCATTTGAAATATTAAGGGTGTTTTTTTGGATAAGCTGAATATTAGAAAAGGTATGACGGAAGAAGAAATTGATGATGTTGTTAACGAAGCATTAAACATGATGACTCTTAAAGAAAAAGTTGCAGTTATGTCAGGGAACAATTTTTACTTGCTTCTGTTAAAGGATCGTAAGTTTGGGGTGCGTGCATATCCTGGTGGAGGTGTTAAACATTTAGGTATTCCTCCATTTTTATTTACTGACGGACCAAAGGGAGTTAGTATGCCAGGATCTACTTGTTTTCCAGTACCAATGGCCCGAGGTGCAACATGGGACACATTACTTGAAGAAAGATTAGGTGAAGTTATTGGGAAGGAAGCCCGTGCTCATGGAGCTAACCTCTTTGGAGGTGTTTGCATAAATCTTTTACGCCATCCCGCTTGGGGAAGAGCTCAAGAAACATTCGGGGAAGACCCTTTTCACATTGGCGAATTTGGAGCTGCAGTAATTCGTGGAGTTCAAAAACACAATGTAATGGCTACTGTTAAACATTATGCAGCAAACAGCATAGAATATTCACGCTTTAAGGTAAATGTCAAGATAAGTGAAAGAACATTGAGGGAAGTTTATTTACCTCATTTTAAACGTTGCATTGAAGATGGATGTGCGACTGTTATGTCGGCTTATAACAAAGTACGTGGTGAATATTGTGGTCACAACTCATATTTATTAAGGGATATTTTAAAGGGAGAATGGGAATTTGATGGTTTCGTTCATTCCGATTGGATGAATGGTCTTAGAGATACTATTAAGGGCATATCGGGAGGTTTAGATGTTGAAATGCCCCGGGCTAAATATTATGGAAGAAAGTTAGAAAAAGCAGTAAAGTTAGGGAAAGTTCCTCTAAACCTTGTAGAAGATTCCTTAAGAAGAATACTACGAACGACGTTAAAGTTCACTACAAAAGAAGACCCTCAAAATTATGACTCGGATGTAATCGGTTGTGCTGATCATGTTCTCATAGCTCGCGAAGTTGCTGAAAAGAGCATGGTTCTACTTAAAAATCAAGAAAAACTTTTACCATTCAATATCGATGAAATAGATACTTTAGCAGTGTTAGGGCCTTTAGCTGATAACAAAAATACAGGTGATCACGGAAGTAGCTATGTTCGCCAAAAAAATATCATTACGCCCCTACAAGGGATAAAAAATAGTGTTGGGGATAAAGTAAAAGTAATTCATAACGAAGGTAAAGATATTGATGTTGCTCAACAAATTGCCCAAAGCGTGGATTCTGTAGTAGTAATTGTTGGATACACATCTAAAGATGAGGGAGAGTATATTCCTCACATTTCAAAAGGATTAGGAGATCGGCCTAACCTCGGATTAAAAAAGGATGACATTAAACTAATCGAGGCTGTAGCAAAAGTAAACGAAAAATGCGTAGTTGTCCTTGTTGGAGGAAGTGCGATACTTATGGAAGAGTGGAAAGAAAAAATTCCTTCAATACTAATGGCTTGGTATTCCGGAATGGAAGGAGGGCACGCATTAGCAAATATTCTTTTTGGTAAAGTTAACCCAAGTGGAAAGTTACCACTTACAATTCCTAAAGATCCAAGCCAATTACCTTATTTCAAAATAGATATTGATGAAATTGAATATGGTTACTATCACGGATATACTTTGATGGAAAAAGAAAATATTGAACCCGCGTTCCCTTTTGGGTTTGGGTTGAGTTATACAGAATATGTATATAAAAATATCCGAGTAGAATTAGCCGAAGATAAAATCATTGTTAAGGTGGATGTTTCGAATATTGGAGCTATTGCTGGGGAAGAGATCGTACAGTTATATGTAGGTTTTGAGAATTCAATCGTTGATCGCCCCTTAAAACTGTTACGTGGATTTAAAAGAGTTGCTTTAAAAACGAGCGAAACAAAAACTGTATCCATTGAGGTGAAGAAAAAAGATTTTGCTTGGTATAATCCTGATAATAAAGCATGGGAAGTTGAGAATATCGAATATACTATTTATGTTGGACCTTCTTCAAAAAATGAAGATTTACTCACTACACAGCTTTCTTTATAAAATACTCAATTAATTTTAACTCATTCAATTTTAAGAGACTGGCTATGTGGCTTCCAATCTAGACTTTGATGCTCAAAATATTGTTTATACAGTGTGGCATATTTTCCTCCTTGAGTAAGTAAAGAATTATGAGTACCCTCTTCAACAATTTGCCCTTTATCCATCACGATTATCCGATCGGCATTCACTATGGTTGAGAGCCTATGAGCAATTATAATAGAGGTTCGATTAGATAACAGTCCCTCTAGAGCCTCTTGAATAATTGCTTCAGTATATGCGTCAACGCTCGAGGTGGCTTCGTCAAGAACAAGAATCCTCGGATCAGTCAATATTGCTCGAGCAAAACTAACTAATTGCTGTTGGCCTGCCGATAGTCCTTTTCCCCTCTCACCGATCTGTGTTTGCAGCCCTTCCGGTAAGTATTCGATTAGTTCTTCGAGGTGCACAGTATTAATTACTTTCCGGAGATCTTCTTCTGACGCTTCTTGTCTGCCATATCTAATATTTTCTTCTATAGTCCCTGAAAACAAAAAAACATCTTGTTGCACATTTCCTAGATTTCTTCTATATGAGTTTAAAGACATATCCCTTATGTTGATTCCATCAATTTCAATTGATCCCCCTTGAAATTCATAAAATCGAGCTAAAAGTGATACTAATGAAGTTTTCCCGGCCCCTGTGTGACCAACAATAGCTAATTTTTCTCCTTTTTTTATGTGTAGATTTAAACCTCTAAATACCCATTCACTTTCTCTATAGCAGAAATCGACATCCTTGAAAACTATTTCTCCTTCCAGAGTATCGATATCAGTTGCGTTTGGATTTTGTCTTACATTTGGCTCAGAATCAATAACATCTAATATTCGCTCATAAGCGGCCATTCCTGAACTGAGTTGGGGGAAAAATACGGAAAGGACCATTATAGGGCGGAAAAACTTCTGAAGATAGAGAATAAACATAAAGATTGTTCCGGGATTAGTTATCCCTTGAAATACAAATTGACCTCCTAAAAAAATAACGACAAAGAGCGTAATAGAAGCAATTATTTCCAGCAGAGGTCTCCACATATGAGTTACAGCCGTTATTCTAAACCCTGCTTCAAAATATTGCCTATTAGTTTCTTCAAATTGCTTTGATACAGTAGATTCTTGTCCATAGCTTTTACTTACATG
>JAHLWV010000152.1 GCA_019057735.1 Promethearchaeota archaeon
TTAATTAAGAAGCTTAAAGAGAAACTGATTGTATCTACGATTAATAAAAATCGAATCCTATCAATAAAAGAATTCATAACCAGAAGGATCTCAAAGGAAGTAGGTAGTAAGATTAAAAAGTAATAAAAATCATCGCTAATAGGAAATTTAACATTATAAGCCCTCAAAACCTATTTTTAAGATTTTACCTTAATTAGGTAAAGTACAAAAAAGATAATGAATTAATTATTTCAAAAAGTAATAATTTGATGTGAAGAAAATATGGATTGGGGAATGCAAAATCGATTAGCAAGAATAATCAAACCTAAATCTGGACGATGTGTGATGCTTGCTGTCGATCATGGATATTTTGGTAATATTCCGGGAGCACTTAAGTGTTTTGGAGA
The DNA here is from genome assembly GCA_019057735.1 of Promethearchaeota archaeon. The sequence goes on from JAHLWV010000152.1 coordinate 387, forward strand.
TTTGAACCCTTTATTTCAATACGCTGACGCGTTGATGTTGACCAGAGGGATGTTGAGAAGTTGTGTTTCTGCTGATTTCGACGTTCCAATTGTTTTAAGAGCATCAGCAGGAGCTAGTATGCTAAAGGAGCTTTCAAACGAAGAAATTAATATTACGATTGAAGAAGCTATAAGGTTAAATGTTTCAGCCATAACTTGCTCAATTTTCGTAGGAGGCGAGTATGAAAAGCATAGTTTAATGAATTTGTCTAAATTAGTAAATTGGGGGCAAGAATATGGCATCCCAACATTAGCAGTTACAGCTGTTGGTAGGGAAATGGTAAGAGATTACCGATACTTAGGTATGGCAAGTAGAATGGCTGCCGAGTTAGGAGCTACTTTTGTAAAGACATATTATTGTGATGATTTTGAAAATGTTACGAGCATTTGTCCCGTACCAGTTGTTATTGCCGGTGGTAAAAAATTACCCGAAAAGGATGCCTTGCAAATGGCTAAGAACGCCATCAATGCAGGAGCCGTAGGGGTTGACATGGGAAGGAATATTTTCCAATCAGAAAAACCTATCGGAATGATTAAAGCAGTGAGAGCTATAGTCCACGAGAATGCCTCTGTGGAAGAGGCATATGGCATTTATCAGGATGGTCCAATAGGGTTATAATTTTTTAGATTTTTAGTTTTAAATAAACTCTACATTTTTTTTTTATTCAATGACTACTTCAAAAATAGATAATCTAGAGATTAGGAAGTTAACAGAAGATATATTACTTGTGCACCAGAAAAAACCTCCGTTTTATTTCTCTTGTAGTGATGGTATTATTATTTTGCCGAAAAAAGGGAGAAATGCTAATTCTATTGTGTTAGATTTAAATGTGGAACCTCAACTTATAGATAAATTGAACGATATTTATGGTCCTTTTACGAACTATATATGCTCACATGGACATATGGACCATATAGCACATGTTCATCAGTGGGAGTCACTTGGAGCTAAAGTTCACGCTCCTTTTCCGGAGCACACATATTTATTAGAGCTTGATAATTTTTATAAGGGATTTGGTTTCATTGATGCGATGGAATTTTCGGTTGTTAAGGAATTTGCCGAAAAAAATGGTTATAAAGAATGTCAAGAGGTCATCCCCTTCAAACCGGGTCATACTTTTGAATTTGAAGCCCTCAAAATTGAAACTATTCCATTATTAAGTCATTCTAAAGCTCATGTAGGCTTTTTAATTCCGGAAGAAAGGGTATTCCACATAAGTTGTTTAGGATTTGATAAAAATAATCCTGAAAAAGATGGATTTGGTCCGTGGTACGGATTTAAAGAGTGTTCAATTGAACAATATCTAATAGATATTGAGCAAACGGAGTCAATTTTCCTAAAGCGGGCTAATTTCTTAACATCCAGTCACTCTTATATTATAAAAAGCCCCGATAAAGCTCCTTTTATTTACATGAGAAGAAAAATCGCAAAAAATCAAGAACTTGTTGATAATGCAATCAAGCATCATAACTTAACAAATAAATCTATTGATACGGTAAATTATTTACTGCGTCTAGACATTTTCTATCCAAAGAGAAAAATAAAGGGCTATTTATTGGAAATTTACAATTTTTGGGAATCTGGAATTATTCGTAAGCATGTCGAACGAAGTGAATACCTTACTTAATGTTTGGCCTATGAGTTATTTATCAGGTTCGATAACAACCTTAAGAGACTCAGCAGCCTTGTTAACAATTTTAAATGCATCTCCTATTTGATTTAGGGGAAATCGATGAGTAATTAACTCTGTTACGTTAATTTTTTTTGACAATATCCACACATATGACTCTTGGAGATCCTCAGGTGCAGCACCGTAGGAAGTGGTGATTGTTATTTCGTTCCGCCAATAATCGTTTATAGGTACTTCTAAATTGACACCAGGTCCGGGAACTGCAAAAAATATCACCGTACCTCCGGGTGCTACGCAATTTAAAGCTTGCTTCGCGGCGGTTAATGCCCCAGTACATACAATAACAATGTCAGCTAATTTATTATCATTGATTTCCAGAAGTTTTGAAGGAATATCCTCGCTTGCATGAATAATTTCATCCGCTCCAAAATCTTGAATTTTCCTTAATCTATAATCGTTTATATCAGTTGCAAAGACTTTTTTTGCTCCTCTAAGTTTTGCTAATTGAGCATGTAAGATTCCAGATACTCCACTTCCTAATATTAAGACTGTTAATCCTTTTCCTACATTTGCTAATCTTTGTGCCCTACAAACACAGCCAAATGGTTCAATAAGTACTCCACCTTCATAGGTAACGGACTTATCTAACACAAAAACGCCCTTTTTTTCAATGTTTACTTTAGGTATTCTAATATATTCGGCAAAACCTCCAGGATCAAAATTAGTGTTATGGAGAAGATCGCATGCTGTATGATGTCCGTGGTTGCAGTAATAGCAATCAAAACACGGTACGTGATGTGAAACGAAAACTCTATCCCCAATTTTATAACCTTTAAGACCGTCTCCCACTTCAACTATATCACCGGCGATTTCATGTCCAAGAATTAAATTGTCTACACCAAGTTTCTTCATTTTAGCAAACCTATAATACTCTAAAACATCTGATCCACATATTCCAGATTTTTTAACCTTAACCAATAACTCTCCAGGACCAATCGTTGGTTTAGGTATTTCATCAATTCTCACATCGTTGTTATTATAATATCGTGCAACCTTTATGAGGCATCACCTTTATGAGTTTAATATAACTTATGTTTTATTTTCATGTTAATATGCTATGTCTTAATATAATGCTTTATCAAAAATTAATATTTTATATATTTTAATAACGATATTTTAAATTAGTTATCGGTTATTATGTGAATTGGTGGTAATTTATATGGAAATGAAAGATATTAAAGCTTTTTGCCAAAACTGGTTAACATCATGGACGGGAAATAATCCAGAAAAACTCATTTCTTTCTATTCAAAAACTGCATATTATCAAGATCCTGCAAATCCTAAAGGATTAAAGGGACATGATAAAATATTTCCCTATTTTAAAAAGTTATTGGCTGCTAATCCAAAATGGATATGGCAAATGACTGAGGCTTATCCTACGGAGAAAGGTTTCGTATTAAAATGGAGAGCGATTATACCAGTTAAATCTGAAGAGATAGTAGAATATGGAATGGATATTTTAGAACTTGAAGGCGATAAAATTATAAGAAATGAAGTCTACTTCGATCGAACGGAGCTAATATCATTGTTAAAGTTAAAAAAATAGTTTTTATATAATATTTAATTACGGTAGATTATGGTTGAAGTAAAAAATGAATTGCTATCTCCTTGCGGCTTATGGTGTGGGGTGTGTTCAATATACATTGCGCATAAAAATAACAACATAAAGTTTAAAGAGAAGTTATTACCAATTTATAAAGCTTTTGTGAAAAATGTAGACGATATAGCCTGCACTGGTTGTCTATCAGAGGGTACCGTTTTTCCAGTTTGTAGAGCGTGTCCGGTCAAGAAGTGTTGCAAAGAAAAGAATATTGAAGGTTGTTACCAATGCGATGAATTTCCATGTAAATTTATTGATAATTTTCCCATCCCTGTTGGGAAAAAAGTCATTCTTCGAGCAATTCCATTTTGGAGGGAACATGGAACCGAGAAGTATGTTGAAGCCGAAATGAATAGATATCACTGCCCAGAATGCGGAAATCAACTATTTCGTGGGGCAAAAAGGTGCAACAAATGCAAAGTTCCTGTTAATGTAGACTAATATAGAGTTTAAAATTAAAAAAAAATTAAGACCTGTTTTTTTGATTGCTTCTAACAAGCATTTTAAAAGTTTCTTCTTCTAAATTTTGGAACATTTTAAGTTCGTCACCCAAAAACTCGCTTAATGCGGACCTTATAGCCTCGCTTCGACTCGGGTAAACTCCTAAATCATTTAGAGTTTGAATTGCTTCTAGATATTTTTCAGGTAGGTTAATTGTTATAATTTTCATCTTTCTCAACCCTTTGTTTAAAAATCATAGCTTTTAATGTTGATATATTATTCTTATTTCGTCGGATCACTTATAAATAAAGAGTATTAACGCTTTGATGATATTAACGGCTTAATTGCTGACGAATAAATAATATTATTATGTTAATATTGGGAAAAAAATGAGATCAGAATGGTTTATTAACAGATTTAATGTGCAATATTAGGGAAAATGAGGCTTTATATAGCTCAGCATTGCTCATCTCTTTGATCTCTTTTAAATAAGTTAGACTGTAATCCGCTTCCCGTTTTAAATAGTTTATATCTTTTGTTACATGGTCGTAATCCAAATATGCATCAACCTGTAGTATATTTTCATCTAATTTTTTAGGAAACTGAGGGGTCATATTAAAAGTGAAAAGTAGATCTGGTTTTGAAGGTTCAGCAGCATCAAAAACAAATAAGATGTTTGGTTGCGCGTAAGAAATAAACGATTCTAAATTGTAAAACAGATCGTCAATTTTAATGTTTAGTTTAGAAGCTTCTAAGATGCTACAATCGCTAATTTTTGGAAATATAAATTTCTCTTTTCCTCGAAAGGCACTATCTATTTCTTTGGAACCCAAAAATTTCTTAAAGGCCTCGTCATTTTTCTCTAAAACAAATTCAGTTGTTATTGGATCAGACTTGGCGTATAACACTATAGAACTTGATGATAGCAAATTTATTTTTTGGTAATATATATTGAAATCAGGGTTATATGGCAGATTTATAATACTTTTATCGCCACCCAGGCCAAGTTGAGCCATAATATTCATTGGACCTTGGCTCGTTAATGTTAATAAGAGAAATGATCTGAAATCTTCAAGTTCAAGAAAATTGGTAAAACCACTAAAAAATTCGTTAACAATTTTAATTTTATTATCTAACGCTTCGGACATAGTCGGTTCATCTAATAAATATAATATTTCTGTAAAGAATTAATTGTAATTAAATCTAACCATGATATTTCAAAATAAAACTACGGAAAGATTCTTTAACTTCTTGAGTTATGTGATGCTCAATATCACATGATATCTTTTCTACGAGTTCGTCGTCGCTTATTTTTAAGATTTCTTTAAAGAAAGTCCGAAGTAGAGTGTGAGTTTCTAATAACTGAATAGCATATTTTTTTCCCAGTTCTGTAAGCCTAATTGATTTTCTAGGTTCCCAATTTATCAATTTCTTATTTTTTAACTTATCTAGCATTCCACTTACTGAAGCGGGTTCGACCTGTAGATCCTCTGCGATCTCTTTATTAGTTACCCAACCGCCCTTTTTTTTCTTTGAAATATGATAGATGATGTCTAAATACCGTTGATAACTTTCTGGGATCTCTGATATTTCAGGTGAAGATTTTTCTTTACCACTCATCGTTTTCTAAATGGAAATAATCGTTATTATTTTTACC
>JAHLWV010000019.1 GCA_019057735.1 Promethearchaeota archaeon
CAAGTTCTATTGTTAACTCTCTGTGAGATTAAGTAGTTTTTAACATCAGACAATAGAATATCTGGATCGTATTCCCAGGCCTCCTTCTTATTAAAGGAAACGCATCTAATTTTATGTAAATTGAACATGGACTTGACTAAAAGACCGTATGTGGCAACTTGAGGAAGAGAAATCATAAAATTTCCTTCAGGCTTATAATCTATCACCTTTACTAGAGCGTTTTCGATTTGGATAAGGTCAATATGTCCGGTTACTACTTTATTATCAATTTTTTTCCATATGGGTATTTCAATCGCAACAGAATTGCTATCTTTGATTAAAATATTCTTTAAAATCGGTTCGTGCCCAGGTTTTTTACCAATTTTGTTAACTCTAAAATTTTCATAAACGGTATTGGCGTAATTCGGTAATTTTGAATCTGAACCATATTGCTTTATTTTTCCCTCTCGTATTAATTTTTTACTAAAACTGTTTATGAAAGCGGGTCTCAAACCTCGGATTTTAAATTGCGAGACGCGTGGAAGGTTGCGTGTATTGAATAACTCATTCGGTATGGTTCCTTGGTAAATCTTTTTAAAGTAAGAACCCAGAGTTTTAAATTCCTCTCGATAAGGATTTTCAGGAGATATTTTTTGTTTGTGGTGTGCGATATTCCAGTTAAAGGCATATGGGATATTCTGATGAATAAATAATTTTTTCTTAAGCATGGAATTCTTGGTTCATAAAGGTGATTCAAAAATATTAATTTGTTAATTAATATACATCAAATATAAAAAAAACCATCTATTAATGATTTATTAATTATTAAAACCTAAAAATAATTTGCTGTGGTAAAGGTTAATTAATTAGATTGAGATGTATTTCCAGAAGCTTAAAAAAAAGTATTTCTTAGTTCTTCACCCAGTTATATAAAACTACAATCTAATGTGTATGTTGGAGGATATGAGACATAATAAAGTTTTTAGATAATATTACATTCTTAATAATACAATAATTAGTAGGACCTGTAGCCAAGCCTGGATATGGCGTCGGACTTCTAATCCGAAGATCGCAGGTTCGATTCCTGCCAGGTCCGCTTCTTATCTTCCTTAGAATTGAAAATAATCTCAAATTTGTATGTTGATTTTTCAGGTTTGTGTTTTATATAAGCACCCAGGCATTTAATTCACTCTCTTAAATTTTAAGTTGGTTTTAATTTTGAATATCCAATGAAACCAATTTTCTCGTTGTCTCAAATAAACTGTCTAATTATTTATTTAAACTTCAAAAAAATTCAGTTAATATCATTTTCAAGAGTTTTTTATCAAAAAAAGAAAGAAAAATAAATAGTGTTATTATAAGGAGCGTTAAGGCAAATTGCTCTTATAATCATCACAAATTTAGGGATTTGTTCCACTTTGACCAGGCATTTTAATCACTCCTTTTAAATATTGAAAAATAATGAACATATTTTTCTCTTTTATATGAATTCGTATGCACTTTCTCGTTTTTTCTTCACTTATTAATTTGATTAAATTAGATTATTTAAACTACGAAAATACAGGAGGAGACTTTTAAAGTAAAATAAAAACAACTTAAAAAACTCAGATTTTTATTATTTTATAACAAATTGTATGATAATAAGTATTAGTTATAGTAAGTAAATTTAAATGATATTTGTGGCCGAAGTAGCTAATCTATTTTTAGCTGTTTTTAATTTTATAACAAGTCAGAAGGTAAAATTGGATTAATTAAAAGATTTCGAAAATTATTAACTGAAGGGAATTCCCCGTATTTTTTTTTTATGATATTCATTCCAAGGTTATATGTAAAAGTATTTTTTGAGTATACTGGATCATTAAGTCTTTTTATTTGATTTCTTAGGTCACTTTCACCAAAAAACTCAAATTTTTTACCATAAGTAATTAATTCTTCATCGGTGTAATTATCAATAAGACCATGATAAGTAAAATTATACCAAAAAAGCATAAGCTTGCTTCTTACTTTATATTGTGTAATCATGGTTTCTAGAGATTCTTCTATTGAAATATCTAGACAAAACTCATTTAATCCAATTTCTACTTGATCTCGATAAGAAAAAAGCACATTGATTGCAATATCTGCGATTCCTTCACTGATTATTAATTTAGGTGAATTGAGGAGTAAAACAGAGTGTTCAAATTGATTCAACTCACGATATAACATCTCTTCTTTAACAGAAAATTCTGTATGGTGTCCTGGATAACCTTCGTGAGCAGAATACATCAGTAAAGTAGTCCAATACATATTAAATTTCGGATTAATTTCTATTCGGCTATTATAATTACCCAAATACCATTCATAGCAAGCCCATTTTATCTTGTCACTGTTTTTTTCTTTTGTTAAATCTAATAAAATTTTCTCATTTTTAGGTAAAAGATTAATAAACAACTCCTTTGTTCGTTTCTCTGTGATTTTAAGTGCTCTTTTAAAAAATTCGAAAACTTTTTCCTCAGGTACTTTTCGCTTTAACCTTAATTTTTCGAGTCGTTCTTCTAACCTTCCAGGACCCCCATATGCTTTATCATAGTCATTTTTTAAATTTTTAAGTTCTGATTCATTAGCTGGTTGTAAGACTACGTCATAAAGTTTTAAAAATTGATTTTTTATTGAAATATCGACACCAATTAATAATTCTATTGAAGTCCTCATTGCCGTAAGCATTTTTTCTATGTATCGTTCACGTTTTATATCATAACCTTGTAAGTCCAGTTTGTTTAATAAGTTGTTCGTGTCAATCAATAATTTGTTTGGCGAGGTTATAGCTTCGTTATCGACAATTTGGCTAAATTTTTCTGGACCGTAATAATAATCGACATATCCTATCATATGTTTGTCAATTCGGAGTGCTAGGAGTAAAAAATCTTCTCCAAACTTGGATATTTTTACCATATTTAACAAATCATAATAATTTCTAGCAAAAAATAGATCAAAATATCTTAATTTCTCTTAATTATTAAAGTTTTTAAATAAAAATTAGAATTTTTTTAAAAAGGAGAAAGCATTAAGATAGAAAACTACTTTCCGCGCCCCTTATTGGCCCCTAAGCTTGGTCGAGTTTTTTCAGAACCCCATCCCTTCTTATATAATCCACGGGCTTTCTTTCCAGAAGAAGATAAGCCACGAGCTACTCTTCTTGTGTGTTGAGGTTCGCAAATCCAATTAATTTTTGGGTCTGATTTAATAACTGGATGACTTGGGTCCACCATAATAACTTCGTAATACCAACTCCTTCCATCGGCATATACTTTATAGCTATTCAGAACCTCTAAATTTGGGTATTTTCGCTGTACGCGCTCTTCAGCTACCCATTGTAAATTTTTACCGGTTGTGTATTTAGAGACACCCATTGCTCGAGGTTTTCGTCCTCTTTTAGGTCTAACTTTATGCATTCCACCTTTTCGGATTCTAGCTCGAACAACGACATATCCTTGTTTTGCCTTATACCCTAAAGTGCGTGCTCTATGCAATTTAGTCGGTTTTTCAACTCGTTCAATAGATTTTCCTTTTCTATATTCAATTCCTCTTTTCCAGTGATTTGTTTGATATCCAGTTTCGTGTTTTTCGAATGTATCTTTCACATAACTATATCCAGACTTCAAGATTTAGACAAACTCCAATAGTTTAATAAAAAAATAAATAATGCAAAATTAATTAATTTTATTATTTCATCTTTTTATATGATTGTCAATAATTTTATAGTTTTAAATTTATAATAATACATAATACAGCCTAGAACGTTTTACATCTTGGAACAAGGAAAAAAAGAAGAATATCAGAATTAATATAATGACTAATAAGGAAATGAAAGAAGAAGAAAAAAACAAAGAGAAAAATACTTTAGAGAATAAATTGAAGAAAAACTTTGAAATCAACGATGAAGAAGGTTTGAACCTTTCATACGATAAAAGCGATTTAGAGGCACAATTTCCTCGATTAATGCATGAATTATCTGTAAAAAAAAAAACTCTCAAGATCGAAGGAGTAGGTGATGATATCGAGCCAGAACAAGCAGAGATTGAGGAACTTCCAAAAGAACACTATTACGAAGATTTAAAAAAACCTGGAGCCATTGACTTCCTCAGAAGATGTACAAAAACTGAGGATGCCTTAAAAATATTGGATTTTCTTTTAGAACAAAATGAATTAAGTCCGCCAGATTATCACAAATTAAAAAACCGGATAAAAAAAGAGGGGGGATTAAAAGAACTGCTTCTTGAATATGGTGGTTTAAAAACGCCCGGATATTACGAAAGGAAATTCCTTAGGAAAAAAAATTTAACTGACGGTGAATTATAAAACAATAAGAATTTAGATTAATGATGAACTTATGACAATCGAAAGAGCTTTTGCTCAAAGCGATGATGTTGTCGCCCCAAACTGAAATTTAAATTTATTATTTAGTCGTTTTCGATCTTTTTCTTAAAGCTCAAACCCTTTTTCGTTAAAATATACCCTTCGACGTCTTTTTTTACAAGTTTTAATTCGAGGAGAACTGGAACCCGTCCTTTAATACAAGCCATTGGCAATCCTGAGAATATTTTCATACTCTCGTAGTCTTTAGCTCCCTTTTCGATTGCGAAAAATATTTCAACCCCCATATTCCCAAGTAAGCATTTTAACTCTTGAATAGATTCTTCTCCCTTACTCAAAGGTTCTTAATCTCCTTTTGGCTTATATTTTTTTGCAATTACTGGTTTAGATTCCTGAGGTAATGATTTTCTCAAATATTCGGGAAAGGCAGTAGTGATCTGAATATTAGTTTTTAAAAAAATATATCGCTCGTCTTTATATTTTAATTCTTCAATTACATCATATTTTTTTAGGAAGGACAACGAAGAGTTGAGGTGGTCAAGTGCTCTTTTTGAGATTAATTTCGGTAATTTATCTTTTGAAATTAGCCCATTTCTTAATTCTGATAGCAGATTGTATTTTTTTGGATCAGAAACAATCTGAAATAAAGCGAATGTATCTTCCTCTAATTCTTTTTTATTTTTATTTTCGTAAATACTAAAATACTCCTGTACTTTTGGAAGAAATAATTCGATTAGCTCAAGTTCAATTAATTCGGGATTTTCGTCGATATATTCAATTACACTATCGGGAGGGATTCTTTCAGCGTTAACCTCCTTCAATAATAGCACGTACTTTTCTACAATCCCAATTTGATTTATGAAAATAAACTGTTTGGAGACTAAAGTATCGATTAACTCTTTGAAATTTAATTTTGGAAATGCGGTGTTATACCATTCTCTTAATCCATCTAAAGCAATTGGGCCTTTTGAAAGTTTTTTTAACATTAAAAAGACGTTTTTTTTATTTAATAAAGTTGCAATCTTTTCTTCCTCGCTTTTTTCTCGAGTATCTTCAAGTGCTGCCCAATATAATTCCTTAACCCATAATTTTATTAAAGAATTGTTTTTATAGATAAGGTCTTTGTCATGTTCCTCAAAATTATTAACATCATTTACATAAAACGCAGTGAAAATTTCCTCGTTAGAGAGTAGTTTTTCAATAAATTCTGTGCATAAAATGTTTACATTTTGCTCTATTTCCACATTTATTTGTTGATCAAAAATTATAGAGACCATTAACATTTCCTTATTTCCGCGAGCCCAATCAGAATGTATTTCAAAATAATTATTGTTTGAGATATTTTGTTCAAAAGAATGAGTAAAAAATCCTTCGCTTACTGTTTGATCCATTATATTTGCTATTCTCGTTGAAAGATGTTCATCTAGCATATTTTCGGGATATGAATAAAACACTAGTGGACCAATCTTTCGATGAAAATAAGATAATGCGACAATAGGTTTCAATTAATGAATCTCCGTTAAATATTGTTGTAAAAATCTCTTCAAACTAATTTTAGTTTTACATAGAATAAATTAATATTAAAGGTTATATATTCGTAAAAATAAATAAATTTATTTCAATTAAATGTAATTTAAGGTTTTTCTTAAGAGCTAATGTGCCCTATAAAACTTGTAGGATTTGACCTCGATGACTGTCTTTTCGATTCAACTGGTCTTTCTCAAAGAGCAAGAATTAAGGGTATAGATGCGATGTTAAGCTTAGGGTTAAAAATTGATAGGCAAAAAGCCTTGATCTTAATCCAAGAAATCGTCGCTGAATATGGTTCTAATTCTTCAAAGCACTATGATTACTTTATTAGGAGATTAAACCTATATGAAAATTATGCAATCAGTTTTAACGAGCAAGTTAGATACATTACAGCAGCGGTAATGGCTTACCATGGTCAAAAAATTAAGCATATTCAACTCTACGACGATGTTTTAAAATCCTTAGAAAAACTTAAAAAATCTTCAATTAAAACCGCGATTATAACGGATGGAATTCCTATCAAACAATATGAGAAGATTTTACGACTTGGAATAGACGATTTGATTGATCTAGTCGTAATCTCTGATGAAATTGGGATAAGAAAACCAAATCCTGAGCTATTTTCTTATTGTTTGAAGAAATTTAAGGTAAAAGGACACGAAACTATTTATGTTGGAGATAATATTTACAAGGATATAATACCAGCTAATTTTAATAAAATCCATAGCGTTTACATACATCGTGGTGGAAAATATGATACCCATATTACAGGTGAAACTATTTCTGAAGAAAACAAACCTGATCATGAAATTTCAGGGCTAGATGAACTTTTCAATATTATCAATGATATCAATAAAAAATTTTATATCGGAAAAGTCTAATGATACGTCTTGCTTGTATTCAACCAGAAATTTTACACCAAATAGATAAAAGTTACTCTGAAGTAGAAAAAATATTAAATTCTCTTATTAAGCATCACAATAATTGTGATATTATTTGTTTACCGGAAAGATGGACATCACCTATTAATGAAAAAGAACTTAATGTTCAAAAAGAAAGGGGAAGCAATTATAAATTTATAAAAAATTTAGCAAAAGAATACGGAATAGGTATAATATCAGGAGCTTTGTGGGAAAAAAGAAAAGATACGATAAAACCGAGAATTACTAGTTATTTCTTTGATAATAATGGTGATGAGATTAATAGACAAGATAAAATACATCTTTATTCATATGAAAAGCTTAACTTTGAACCGGGTAAGGAATTAGTCATTTTTTCATTTAAAAAAATCAGTTTTACAATCTTAATTTGTTTTGACATGGCGTTTTTTGAAACCCCTCGACTTTCTGCTGAAAACGGGGCTGATCTATTATTCTCTCCTACGCAAATTAGCGTAGATGGGATGTTAAATTGGAAAACATATTTAAAAACTCGAGCTCTGGAAAACAGAATACCAATTGTAGCTTGTAACACTTTTGGGACGATAGTAAAAAGGAAATTTCCAGGGAATAGTAAAATAATATCATTTGAAAAAGATTATGTATCGCCTTCAAAACTAAGGGTAATTGAAGGTCCCATTGATACGAGTGGATATGTATATGATGAGATTGATTTAGCATTTCCAAAAAAGCTGAGAAAATTGAGATTTAAAGAAGTTATAGATAAAAATGCAATTATCATAAGAAAGACTAATTAAATAAGAAAATCATAACCATTTCTTAAATTTGGTTCTAATTTTTTATCAACTTGCAGACCGGTTTTCAAATTTAAGTTGGAGCAGTTTTAGATCCAATGACCTATCTCCCGGGGGGTTTAAATATGAACTTTTAAATTAATAATAAAAAATAAAAAATAAAAAATAAAATGATTTCTGCACAAAGGATAAATAATGAATTTGTAGGTCCAAGAGCGTTATTTGATCAAACTTATATCCCACCTAAAATATTACATCGAAAAACAGAAGAAAAATCGCTTTATTCAATTCTTAAAGATTCAATATACGATGATTTTCAACTAAATATATTATTTTCAGGTTTACAAGGAATTGGGAAAAAAGTCATTGTAAACAAGGTCTTGAACGACATATCTACTTTAAATACTGAACTTATAAAAATCCAAATTGATTGTTCTGAAAAAAATGTGGAAGAGATTTTAGTTTCGTTAATAGCTGAAATTGGAAGCAGAAAGAACATCAATTTTGATTATAAATCGTTCCTAAATTCCTCTATCTCGGATTTATGGAACTTGTTTAAACTAGTATGTAGAAAAGTAGACCATAATATCACCCTAGTGTTTAATAACATTGAACACATACAACCAGAGGCTTTTAAAAAATTTTTAAAATACGGCAAAGAAAACAAAATTAATGTAATATCTACGGGTAATCAAGTTTTAAGATCCTCCACCCTGGAAATTTTGAGCGAATTTGACTTTAAGAAGAAATTAGACTACTTTTCATTCTCCGAGCTTAACGATATTATAAAGCAAAGAATTTCTTTGGCGTTCTTCAATGAGATCGATAAAGAGTTAATAGATTTAATTACTGACTTAATTTTCGAACACCATGTACCTGTTCCAGGAAAAGGGATTGAAATTTTAAGAGACCTTTATCCTGTTTTAAATCAAAAAATGACTTTAAAAAAGTTCGAAATTTATGACATACTTCAAAACCAATTTGACACGCTTCAAATTACAGATGAATTCAGTATGATAAGCTATATCTCAGAATCAGATCTGTTAAACCTAATTTTTCTGGATAATTTATCTAATTATTTTCTAAAAAATGCAAATCTTTATATAACCATCAAGGAATTAAGAGAACTATATTATGTAACTTGTGAATCAATAGATTTTGAAAAGGATATAGAGGAATTTAAACGTTTAATCGTTAATTTGCGCAATATAGGGATAATAAACGCTTCAAAAAAAAATTGTGTAAATAATTTTCGATACTTTAACGACAATGTTTTGAATTATGATAATTTCTTTATGGTTATAAACCCAAAGCAACTAAAGCCTATCATGGATGCGATTTTCACCAAACACTAATTTTTTTTTTTAATTAAAGAACTTCAATATTGCCTTAAATTGCATAGATTCAACAATAAATTAAAAACGAGAATCCGAACATTCATATCCCGAGCATATAAATAGATGAAATCATACTTTATTTTATAAAAGAATGAATGAAATGGCGATTCAAATTTGACTTATATCAAAAAAATTTCTATGACCGGATTTAAATCATTCGGTGACAGAACTGTTACTCTTAGACTTTCAAGCGGTTTTACTTGTATTGTAGGCCCTAATGGGGCGGGTAAATCTAATATTATCGACGCTTTAACATTTGCGCTAGGTAGACTGAGCAAAAAAACTATGAGGGCTAAGAGTCTTGAAGATTTGATTTTTGCGGGAGCCCGAGGTAAAAACCCTTCAAATAGAGCTTCGGTTACATTATATTTCGATAACTCTGATGAAATTTTTCCAGGTGGAACGGAAACATTTGAAGTTACTCGAACAATTCAACGAGGTGGGGGTGGAGGATATAAAATGAACGGTAAAAAATCCACTAGAACTCAGATTCTTAATGCTCTTGCAGCTGCCAATGTAGATCCTGATGGAAGTAATCAATTCGTTCTGCAAGGGAAAATAGTAGAATTAACTCACATGAACCCAGTAACCCGTAGAATATTTATAGAAGAACTTATTGGCCTACAGAAATACGATGAGATGAAGGATGGAACTATGAAGGAATTAGAAAAAGCTGAAAGAGATCTAGGCCAATTTGAAGCAATTTTCAAAGAAGTTTCTTCTCAATTAAAAAAAGTAGAAAAAGAAAAGAATGATGCTTTGGCATGGAAAGAGTTAGATGAACAAATAAACTTATACAACGCTCAATTGATAGCACTAAAGATAGAGAAATTAAGGAACGAAGAAAATGATCTAGAAAAAAGCATTGAAGAATCTACTACAATCTTAGAAGAATTAAAAGAAAAATTAACAAGGCAAGACGATATTTTAAAACAAGAATCATTAGTTATGGAAAATATTCAAAAAACTATAACTGAAAAAGAAAAAGAAAGGGAAATAATCAATGAAAAAATTACTCATCTTAAAACGCAACAATCTTCAAATCAAACGTCTTTAACCCTCGCAAATAAGTCAGTTGAAAAAATTTCTCAAGAGATTAATACTTTGGAAAAATTACAGATGGTTCTTGATGAAAGTCAAACATTTGACTCTTTAATTGAATCAGAAAGGAAGGTTGTAGCAGATACCGAGAGTCAAATTGAAGCGGCAAAAGCAGAAATAGAAAGTAAACACCAAAAACAAGCTGATATTGATGCAAAAATTAAAGATCAAAACGATGTAAAAACAGGATTTAATGGAGAAATTTCCATTGTTAAGCAGAAAATTTCATCGAATAAGGCTCAAATTAAAATTCTGAAAGAAAATATTAAAAAAAACGAAGGAAAAAAACAGAAATTAGAACTAGATCTTAGTAAATTAAAAGGAGAATCTGAAAGCATTGAAGATGCGATAGCCAATACAAAAAATGAAGCGGAAGCTACAAGAAAAGAAATTAATGACTTAAATATAAAAATTTCAAAAGAGAACGAAAATCAACAAGATCTAGAGAAAGTTATTATAACTTTACAGAAAGATAAGAACGAACTTAATTCAAAGTCTGCAGATTTTAAATCTATGTTGTCGTCTCTAACTACAGAGATTAAGATGAACACCGATAGGATAGAGACGTTGAACTCAGATAAAATTAAAACTGAAGAAAAAATCAAAGAATTAAGTAAAGGGAAAGACACAGAAGAGGCATTAAAAGAGCTTTTAAAGGAAAAAGACGCGCTAACTAACGAGATAAATAGTTATCGACAACAATTAAAAGATGAAGATTCTATTTATAGAAAAAATGAACAAGATTTAGAATTATTGTTGATGAAACAAGATTCTATTGAATCAGAAATTAATGATAACAAAACAAAAATTGATAATATTAATACGAGGTCAAATCTATTAAAAAAAGAATTGACAAATCTTGAGAGAGAAAAACAAGATTTAGAATTAAAATCGTCAACTCTGAACGCAAATTTAACCAAAATTAGCTCTGAATCAGAAGTGCTAAATAAAAAAGAAGATAATATTCAAAGACGGTTAGGAGAGCTAACAACTGAGAAAAATAATTTGTTAGCTAAAATAGAAAATACAGAAAAAGAATACGAAAGAAATACCGAAGATATAACCGGAATCCTCCAAATACTGAACATGCTAACTCAGAATATCAATATATCCGTCGAATCTATCAAGAGTAACATTCAACAGTCTAACGCTGAGGCAATTGATACATCAGCGGTCAACTTTAAACAATTTGTCCTTGACATTATCGATATTATGAAGACGATTGAAGACGTAAGCTCTGAGGCAGAAACAGAAGCTGAACAGAAACCAGAGGATGCTGAAGTGTCTGAAACTCTTAAGTCAATACTTCAGACATTAACTCTTTTTACTGAAAATGTTGACACCACGATAGATCAGTTAATTGATTCTGTAAAGGAAACTGCTGATGTAGAGATTCAACAATCTACATCAACATTTGATAGCTTCGTCCAAGATTTAATGGAAATTCTTGAGAATGTATACTTATCATTGCGAAAACTCACTATGTCAAAATCCCAAGAGCAGTATAAACAGCTTGAAGAGATTACTGAAAATATTGCATCTCAAAATGGTGATCTAAACATAATTGAGAATGATTTGACCAGGATAAATACTCAAGAAAAGCATGATTCGGACGATTTATCAGTTACTAGTAAGAGATTAGAAGAAGTTAATAAGAGAATCACCGAATTACTTGAAAAAATCGAAAAATCTGAAGCTGAGGTTAAACAAAGGAATACCGTAATAGGAGAAAAACAAAAAGAAAATTTTAATGAAGAAATAAACAATTTAAAACAACTTAAAGAGGACTATTGGGATAAAGTTTCTACCATCAAGAAAAATATAGAAGTAAAACAGCAAGGACTAGACGATCTGCAAAAGAAACTTCAAGAATTGCATGGAATACAAAATTTTTATGAAAAAATCATTGATATTGAAAATAATATACAAGAATTAAATTCAAATATAGAAAATAAGAAAAATACCATAATTAACACTGAAGAAAGCATTAAAAATCTCAATTTAGAACAAGAAGCTTTAACATTAAAAATTGATTCTCACACTTTAGAAAAGAATAAGTTTTGGGAGAATACAGAAAAGTTAAGAACTCATATTGGTGACCAAAACAAAAAATTAGAAAGTACAATGGATAACCTAAGGGCACTTGAAAATGTTATGATGGTTATCAATTCAATTGAAGAATTAGCTAAGGAAAACTTGGAAGCTAACGCAAATATTAAAACTTGTGCTCAAGACATGGAGGGTTTTAATACCCAAGTAGAAGAGGTGCAAAAGAAAGTCAATGAAATCCAATTAGTCATAGATGCTTTAAGAGAAGATAAAAACAAAGAGTTGGAAGCCCAAAAAAAAGTTCAAAAAGAATTAAATAAATTAAATAAAGATCTTCAAAAAATACAAGCAAAATTAAACGAATTAAATAAAAATAAAGAACGAGAACAAAAAATAAAATCTCTTAACCAAGACATCAAAGAAACTGAGAAACAAATAGAATTAATAGTAAATGATATTGAAACCATTGAAACTGAATTAAAGCAAGAAGAAGACGAAAAGAATGTAAAACAGGAAGAAATTAATAAGCAGATTCAAGGAAAAGATATATCCTGGCAAAAACAAAAAAATTATCAGAAAGTAATAAACGACCTACGCTCTGATCTTTCCATGCAAAATGCAAAACTAAACAATTTTGAATCAAAAAAGATTATTACTACCGATCAGATAGAAACCCTTTATCAGAGATCGAAGGATTACGGCGCTTTGCCAGTAGTGACTGACGAACTCTCAGAATCCGGATTACAATCAGATATTTCTACAGCTTCTAACAAGAAAAAAGCTTTGGAACCAGTTAACTTGAAAGCCATTACGCAATATGATACTGTAAAAGAGCGGTTTGACGAAATAGATATGAGAAGGCAAACGATACAACGCGAAAGAAAAGCAATTCTCGATGCTATTGAAAAAATCGACCTGGAAAAAACTCGAACATTTATGAAGGCTTACCACGAAATTAATCGTGAGTTTGCTCGCATATTTCAGAAGCTTTCACCGGGGGGATCTGCAAAAATGATTCTCGATAGACCAGATAAACCTTTTGAAGGAGGATGTAGTATCGAAGCTAGACCTCGTGGGAAGCGTATTTCCAGTTTAGAAATATTGAGTGGCGGAGAAAAAACTCTCGTTGCTTTGTCATTTATTTTTGCGGTCCAAGAATTTTATCCTGCGCCATTTTATATTATGGACGAGATTGATGCCGCCTTGGATGGTCCCAATGTTCATAGAGTAAGTATGGTAATTAAAGAATTTGCCAGACAAGCACAATTCTTGGTGATAAGTCATCGAGAAGAGAATATTGTCAACGCAGATCGTATATATGGTGTTACCATGCAACAAAGCGGAATTACCGACATCTTTAGTGTTGATTTAGAAGAAGAAGCTAAAAGGTTACTCGAACTTCCGGATGTGCCCCCTACTATTGAAGAAAATTAATAATTATAAGTTTATGGTGAATAATCGTTCCAGAAAATAAGAGTGAAGGAAAAAAATACAACTTCAATGAATGGTCTGTAAAACAAATCCGAGAATTTGCACGTAAAAACAACATAAAAATACCGTCTAAATCAAAAAAGAATGAAATTATTAAACTTATAGAGAAGATCGCTTCACATCCAGAATTTGTAGACCGAACTCAAGATAATATGGATGTTGAAGTGATGGAAGAAGAGTTAGTCGCCGGTGAGGAAGACGATCCCGCCTTATTGCATAAAGAAAAACTCGAGTTAAAGTTCTGGCAGAAACCACCTTTTTCAAGCCTTCTAGATCCCGAAGTTGCGAAGGAATCAAATGTTGCTTTTTACGATCTAGCATCTTTAGTTGATAAATTTTTCAATAATATGCTTGATGAAGACTTTATTAATTATAAGATTGCAGGAATAGCGCTTAAAACTTCGGCAGTATTACATCATTACAAAATCTCTAGCATAATACGGGATGAAGAACAGATTCAGAAAAAGGAAGAATTGGCGCAATTTAGAGCAAGACACGGTAGATCAATACCCAAATCTTTACCACAACCTATTCAACCTAAAATGTTAATCTCCACTAAAGACGAATTATTTGACGCTATGAGATCTGCAATTATTGAGACTATGCAAAAAAAAGAAAAACTAAAAAGGCGAAGAATGAGACGGGATGAATTAAAAGAACAGCGAATTCAAAAAAAATCTAAAGCACAACTGCCAAAAGAACTTTTAAAACACATTAGCGGGAAGGAGCAAACTGTAGAAGAGTTACACAACGCTTGGTTTAACAGAATAAAAACTAAAATAAAACTCGATGATAAAGAGACCTCTTTTTATGACATGGCAGAAATTATTAACATTGAAGAAAAAAGCGACATTGGTAAGAAGTTCGCTTTTGTTCGCATGTTTTTAGCTTTAATGTTCCTCTCAACAGGTAATAAGTTAGAACTATTTCAAGACGAAGATTTTAAAGATTTCTCAATAAATTTAAAAAGTTAAATTACAATCCTAATTTTTGGTGATAGAAACTGAACGAAAATAATGAAAAAGAACACGAAAATCAATACGAAGCCGAAACGAATGAAGAAGCACCCTTAGATGAGTCCAATTCCGAAGAAATTCCTCAAGAAGAAAGGAATTTAGAGGATATTGAGATCGAAATAGAGACCAAAGAAACCATAGAAGATTATCTTAAACAAGATTTTGAGGAAGAAGATATCCAAGAATCTATAGCAGATGAAACAAGTAGTGAGGAGGAAGATTTATCGCGAATCGAGCCCTCAGAAGAAAGCTTAAGCGATCAAGAGACTGAAATTATAGGATACGATACTGTTGAATCCCATATACCTCAAGAACTCACGAAGGAAGAATTAGAATTACAATTAAAAGTTCTACGGAGAAATCTAATCGAGGGTGCTCTTTACGCGGCTGGTAGACCTTTAGATGTAGAAGAATTATCAACTAAATTAGAAATCCCAAAAAAAGAAGTAGAAGAACTTGTAAATGTTGTTGCTTTTGACTATTTAGACCGTGAAGGCGCTTTAATTGTTGCCCAAATTGGAGAAAAATATCAAATGCAACTAAGGCCCGAACTTACCGAGACAGTCGCCAAATTCGCTAAAGGTGGCGCTATTGCTGAGCGCTACTTAAGAACGCTTACCGTAATTGCTTTGAAACAACCGATTTTAAAGTCAACTGTTATTAAATTAAGAGGAAGTGGTGCTTATGAACACGTGAAATACCTTTTGGACAACGATCTAATAACAGCGGTAAAAAAAGGAAGGTCAGCAGAATTAACAACAACTGATAAGTATGCGGACATGTTTGGCTTGCCTAAAAACAAAGAAGAGCTCAAGAGAATGATGATTTCGCAATTAGGGGTTGGAGAAGATATAAATTAGCATTATATATTATTATTTATTAAAATTTAATTTAAGTAATAGTGGACCTGACGGGAATTGAACCCGTGGCCTCTTGATTGCGAACCAAGCGATCTGCGACTAATCTACAGGCCCATTTTAACAATAATAATACAATAAAAAAATAAGGGTAAACTAAAAATTTTTGTCATTTTAATTTGAGAAATATATTAATTAGATTTGAATGCAATTAAAACTCCGTTCGACCAATAATCTCGTCTTGTGCGGATTTAGATAATTCTGTAAACAATACGGAATAACCAGCGATCCGTACAACTAAGCCTTGATATTCCTTTGGATTTATTTGAGCATCACATAGAGTTTCTTTTCCAACTACATTAAATTGGATGTGATAACCTCCATTTTCTTCAAAATAGGTTCTAATAAGTGGAAGGAACAATTCTATCTTTAGTGTGTTTGGATGAAAAGCTAATATTACTGAGTTTCCATTCGTTATTAACTCATTATCCAGCTTCATTATCGAATTAAGTATCGCAGTTGGACCATTTTTATCCCTTCCATTGGTTGGACCAACCCCATTTGAGAGTGGTTCCCTTGACTTTCTTCCATCAGCGGAGGCTGCTGTAAAAACTCCAAATGCCATGTGAAAAGCTGTAGAATATATCCCTGGATGATACTTTCCACCTCTAAAATTCTCATATTTAAGAACCTCATTACAGAACAAACCTGCTATGTCTCGAGCTATAATGTCTACATAATCGTCATCGTTTCCAAACTTAGGGACTTTATTAATAAAGATTTGTCTTATTTCTTCTCCCTTTTTACCATTATAAGTACCTCGGTAATTCTTTGATAATATCTTGATTAACTCTTCTAATGAGTATAATTTTTCCTCGTAGACTAATTTTTTAATTACAGCAAGAGAATCGGCAACCGTAGATAAACCAATCAATTGAATCGTAGTAAAATCATATTTAGCGCCTCCACTTGTGATATCACACCCCCGTTCAATGCAATCGTCTATAGTTGCGGATAAAAAAGGTTGCGGATTGAGCTCAGCAATAGCTTTTTCAAGGAAAGACATTGTTTCTACCAAATTTTTTGTAAAAAAGCTAAGTTGGTTCGAAAACTCGTCCAATAAATCTTGGTATGAAGAGAGCTTTTTTGTGTTTTCAATGCCATATGGCTTTCTTGTAAACATGTCTGTCCCATTGTTCAAGGTTAATTCTAAACACTTAACAATATTTAATTGAGTAGCGTTTGTACATCCAAATGACTTGTAAGTATGAGTTGGTTCTACACACCCTATTGGCGCGTATCCACGCGCATCCTCTAGAGTATAACCAAGGTTGTTAAGACCTGGAATCATAACAACATCGTTGAACAAAGCAATACTTGTTCCAGATTTAATAGCTTCTCCAGTTTTTACAAGTAAATCATCTGGAGATTTATTATGAATACGAACGGAAAAGGTAGGTTGTACTGTTTTTAGCTTTTTATAAGAATCTAAGAATAGATACGACAATTGATTAGTAGCGTCGTTTCCATCCTCATCAACACCTCCTATCGTCATATTTGCTGTGAGTGGCGGTCCTTCTGCAGCTATAATTCCTTTATGGAGGACATAATTCCATAGAGTTGTAAGCTTCAAGTAAAAACATTCAATTAAGAATTGTACTTCTTCATCAGTTATAGTCCCCTTTTTTATATCCTCAAAATAAAAAGGATAAAGAACTTGATCTATGCGTCCTATACTAATAGCAAAGCCTCCATCTTCGAGACCAGCAATAACGTGAGTGAAATACAATAATTGAAAGGCTTCTTTAAATGAGGATGGTGGGTTACCAGAGATATTAGAACAAATTTCAGCAATTTCATAAAGTTCTTTTTTTCTATTACTATTGCCTTCTTTTTCTGCTAATTCAGTTGCCAATATTGAGAATCTTTGAATAAACTCTTTAGAACCATCTAAAACAATAATAACTGACTCCAAAAAGTTCATTTTCTTTTGATCTTTTGAAAATTCTTTCATCTTCTCTCTTGCTTTTTGAATTAAGCCGTTAAATCCCACTTTTAAGACGTTATGATGTCCCGGGAAGAAATGCCCCGTTCCGTTAGTTATGTTTGTATCCACGATATAGGGTAGATTTAGCATGAGATCGGTTAATTCGGGACTTAAATAAGAGTCAAATCTGGATTTGGTAGTCTCTTCTTCGTTTTTCCAATATGGTATAATTTCTTCGATTATGATTTGTTTATCGTCATCTGAAAGTAATAGCCGTTGAGTTTCTCGTTTGTTATAGAGGTTAATGTCTTGCTCAATTGTATCAATACGTACTTCAGGATATAAGGGTGTTCCAACAAATTTAGTACATCGATTCCCAACAACGAATTCATCTTCCCATATTTTTATTGTCATATTCGTCAATAAATGATACATAGCTTTTGCAAACCTAATGTTTTGGGGTTCATTCTTTGTAGCTTTATACGACTCAGTGAAGAGTTTAGCTCTTTCTATACAGAGTTCATGTGGTTGGGAAACAACTTCTTTTTTCATTCTTAAAATGCGATCCTTATAATCAGATG
>JAHLWV010000153.1 GCA_019057735.1 Promethearchaeota archaeon
TGGCGTAGAATCGTTGAAAAAGCTCGTAAAGAAAGATCAATCCCGGATATTTTTAGAGTTAATATGTAGCTAATTCTATTTCCATAAAAAAAATAATAATTACTTAATAAGAAGTTATTTTAATCTCTTGTTATTCAATTTATCTAATTTCTCTTATACCAATTATATCGCATTAATTTTGGCAATTTAATTTGACTCTAAAAAATGTTTGCCTATGGGATTTAGAAGGACCTATAAGTATTCTAGACTTTGCTGCTGAATTAGGCCGCTTACTGAGTAAAAAAACCAAGCTTGATTTACAGAAATTTAATATGGGCGAATTCTTTAAGATGATTTCTAATTATGACGATTACCTTATCGATGTTCCTGGCGTAAAAAAGAAGTTAAACATTCCAGATTACCAACCAGGGGATACATTGAGATTAATGGCTCCATTATATATGTCTTGTTTTTCTGATAAGGAATTAATTAAATTGGCTAATAATAATCTTGGTTTATTGCCCGGTTGTAAAGAATTAATGAAAGTGTTACACAAAGATTGGGATATATTCATTATTTCTACGAGTTATCGCCATTTTGCGCATAGTGTAGCAAGAAGCTTGAATATTCCACTTGATCACGTCTTTTGCACAGATTTAAATATTAAAGAAGTAAATAAAACTATTTACAATATTGAAGGAGATGTAGAAATCTTAGTTAACATCATATTCCAAAACTACATAGATAACGATAAAAATTTAGATTTAGTTATAGAAGATTTAAATAATTTTTTCTGGAATAATAAAAAATCTGATTATGTTAAAGCAATGAACCTTGTTGAAGTAAGAGGCGGGAAGAGAAAGGAAATGGCGGTCGAAAGCATCTCTACTATGACGCAAACCCCAATATCTGAAATGATTGCTCTTGGAGATTCAATTACTGATATTAACATGCTCCAAAGATTAAAAGGCGAAGGGGGAATTGCAGTTTCCTTTAATGGCAATCGATTTACTGTAGGTCGAGCAAACGTTGCGATTACTACTCCAAACAATTTAGGAACATTAGCAATTTTCGAATCTAAAAATAACATTGAAAACTTTCTCGATTCTTGGGAAAAGCTCTATAGTCGATTTAAAAACAACCCTACAAAAATACCGAGTAAATTAATATCAAAAGAAACTAAAAATTATTTTATTAAATATAAATTTGTTCCTGAAATTGAGAATTTATCCAATAAAACTAATAAAGAGCTCGATCTAATAATTTTAAAACAAGAAAAATTCAGAAAAAAAGTTCGAGGATGGGCAGGAAACTTAGCATAAAACGAAGATTTGGGAATACATCCATTTTATCAAGTTTTATCTCGGAAGTTTTTATTGTAAAATCTCTTTCCTTTTAATAAGTCAATCAAAAAGAGACTATAATGGAAATATTGCTTAATTATAAATTTTAAAACGATAACAGCGAAAAATGAACCAATGGCAAATATTAAATTGCTTGGAAAGGGATTACCTAATGAAAATAAAACTGGCGCATAAAAAAGTAAAGCCTCCCAAATTCTTTTGTTAAAATATTCATCGAATTTCTTATTTTTTAAGTTTTCATAACAACTACAGCAAATCAGAGGCATTTTCATTTGAAATTTTTCCTCTAAATAAATTTTTTGCATGATGGTTAACATGCGATCTATCTTATTTCCACAAAAATTGCATTCAAAACGAGTTCTGTTGATTCTATCGAATTCAATTTCATCTATATCAACCTTAGGAAAATAACAGTCGTCGTTTTTATAATGTGAACAAGTTTTACATGTTAATTGACTTTCCATCTGCATTTCTTCAAATGTAGTCTTCTCTGGTTTAATTAATTGAGGATAATTAGAATGAGATTGACATATAACTCTACCCTTTTCATCGATTTCAAAAGAAGGTTCAATAAATGTCATGATGTAATTTTTATATGCATTCTAATTGCAGATTAGTTTTTTTTTTACTAAAAGGTTAACATTATTATTATTATTAAATATTTACTAAGATATAACATAGTTTCTCTACCTTAAAGAGGTTTTTACGAAATATGGCATCAGTTTCCGAACATAATATTGGAAAAATTCTTAAAGAAAATTTTGATGATTTAATTTTTATTTTAAATGAAAACTTTGAATGTGAATACATTAATGAAAAAGTCCATTTGAAGAAATTAGGTTACTCTTGTTTAGCTCATAAAATCTTAGATAACATTTATTTAGGTGATATAAATCGAGGCTTGAATTTTCTTCAAAGCATCTTAAAAGCTGGAGAAGCAATCGAACAGCTAAGGATTCGTCAAAATGAAGGCTATGGATATTACGAATTAAAAGGAAAACGATTTATTAATGACGCTGACAAAGTTAAAATATTAATAATTTCTCGAGACATCTCTAAATTTAAACAACGAGAAAAAGAATGGTTTAAACGCGAATCTAACTTAAGAAAATTAGCAGAAACCATGCCAGAGCTTCGATTCTGGAAATTAATGCAAACTAAAGGTGAGAAAACGTCGTTTCAAAAATCGCGTGAGATGTTGGACTCTGTTATCGATAACATCCCTCAATTAATTTATTGGAAAGATAAAAATCTAACGTATATGGGTTGTAACCAAAATTATGCTTTAGTAAATAATATTGAAGATCCTGATTTTATTATCGGAAAAACTGATGAAAACTTACCATGGGCAAAAGCTAATTTAAAATCTATTCAAGAAAATGAAAAAAGGGTTATGAAAAATAATCAAAGTGAAGAAACGATTGAGTCATGGATATTACACAAAGGAAGCAAAGCGTGGTTTGAGATAAATCGAGTACCGCTTCATAATCTTGAAGGGAATATTGTAGGAATACTATGCACTTATAGCAATATCACTAATAAAGTGAACGCTGAGCACAAGATAAAAGAATCTGAGAACAAGTATGAAACCATATTAGAAAACATTAAAGAAGGCTATTTTGAAGTTGATTTAGCAGGAATTTTTACTTTTCTAAATGAGTCTTTTTGCGAAATGACCGGTTATTTAAAAGAAGAATTACTTGGAAGAAGTTATCAAAATATTATGGATGAATTCAATAGAAAAAAAGTTTTTAACTTGTACAACCAAGTTTATAAAAAAGAAGCGGGAGAAAGTAATGTACA
The DNA here is from genome assembly GCA_019057735.1 of Promethearchaeota archaeon. The sequence continues at coordinate 3,147 of JAHLWV010000153.1, forward strand.
GTTTGAGTTTTTACATAAAAGTGGGCAAAAAATTATGGTAAACTCGTCGGTATATTTGAAATACGATGCTAAAGGTGCTAAATCTGGTTTTTATGGAATGGTACAAGACTTTACTGAGAAAACTATTTTAGAAGAGAAGCTTAAACGCTCAGAAGAAAGATACAGATTGATATCAGAGAATGCTTATGATTTGATTGGTATTTTAAATCAAAATCTTCAGATTGAGTACGCAAACAAACAACCATGGTTAAGGACTTTAGGTTATATCAACAAAGAAATTATTGGAAAATCAGTTTTAGCAATAATTCATCCTGATGATAAAAAAATTGCGATTAAAACGATGGTTAATGGGCTCGATACAGGCAAAGGCGTTTTAGAATTAAGAATTAAACATAAAAATAATCGTTGGATATGGGTAGAAGTTAAAGGAAACACTTTTAAAGATAAAGAAGGCAAGACTAAAGGAATAATTATTGGAAGGGATATTACAGAACGCAAAGAAGCCGATAAAAAAATTAAAGAATCAGAAGAAAAATATCGCACTATTTTTAATGCCAGCCCAGATATTATATATCTCACTGATTTGAAAGGTAACATATTAGATGCCAATCAAGCATTTTTAGAGAAAACAAAAATGAGTTTAAACGAAGCACAAAATAAACAAATTCTAGACTTTTTTGCTGGAAAAAATCTCGAAGATTTAAAGGCACAAATTTATGAATTGAGAGCAGGCAAAGTATTAAAAGGTCTTGAAGCTACTATAAAAAACACTATAGGTGAAATTTATGATTTTGAGATAAATGCAGTTCCTTTGAAAGAAAACGGAAAAATTACTAGAGCTATAAGTTTTGCCAGAGATATAACAGCCCGTAAACAAGCGGAACAAAGCTTAATTATGTCGGAGAAAAAATATAGACACTTATTTGAAAGTTCTCCGTTTTCCATATGGATAGTGGATTTAAAGGGAGTAATAATTGACTGTAATTCGACAATGAAGATATTGCCCCCGAAATTTGAGAGAGATGACCTTATTGGAAAGAATTTTGTAGAAATCTTAACTTTATTCGATAGACCAGAATACTTCATTCCGCTTTTTAAGAACAACTTTGAAAGTTTTATTAATAATGAGAGATTAAAACCGTTAGAATTCAAAATGACTCGCGTAGATAAAGTGGAAAAATGGATGAATATACGGGCATCTAAGATTAAATTAGGAGATGAAACTTTGATACAAGTTTTAATTCAGGACATTACTGCAAGAAAAGAGGCTGATTTAAAATTGGAGAAGTCTGAAGAAGATTTAAAAATATTGAATATAGAACTTGAAAAAATAGTTTCTGAAAGAACGAAGGAGTTAAGAGAATCTGAACGCAAATATCGGCATTTATTCGAAAACTCACCGTTCAGTATTGCGCTCTTAAGCACTGAAGGAAAAATCATTGATATTAATTCTACAACGTCTAAATTGTTCGGTTTTAAAAAAGATGATCTTATCGGTAAGAATTATTTAAAACTTTCATACCTTTTTCCTTCAGAAACAAAACCAGGGTTGAGAACGCTTCAAGAGTTAGATCGTAAAAGGGAGCCAACGAGTCTCGTCATGAAACCTTCAACTATTCGAATATTTAACAAAGATAACAAAATGATGTGGGTCGAATCAGAATTATCCACTATTGAAATAGGTGGCGAATTAATGATTCAAGCTATAATACAAGATGTAACCGATAAAAAAATCGCAGAAGAGAAATTGAAAGAATCTGAGCGAATGTTAAGGCAGCAAAATATTGAACTAAAAGAATTAGATAGATTAAAAACCGATTTTATTAGCATCGCTGCTCACGACTTAAAGACCCCGTTAATATCTGTTGGTGGTTATATAGATTTAATATTATTGAGAGAGAAAGATTTAAAAGATGATATTAAAGAAGATTTAAATCGCGTATTAAGCAACGTAGCCCGTTTAGAAAGTTACATAAATCGGTTATTGGACGTGATGAAAATTGATGCGGGCAAAATTGAAATAATTAAGAAAGTTGAAAACATTTATGATATAATAACAGATTGTCTTTCTGAATTGGAATATCAGATTAATCAAAAAAAAATAACTATAAACCTAAATGTCCCCGAGGATCTTGAACTAATAGTGGATCGGTTTAGAATCACGCAAGTTTTCTCGAATATTTTATCAAACGCCGTGAAATTTTCTTCTAACGACGATATAATTAACATTAATGTTTTGGAAGAAAACCAAAACATTCTTTTTAAAATAAAAGACCACGGAAAGGGGTTAACCTCAAAAGAAATTGGCAAATTATTTGGGAGGTTTGTTACAATTGGACAAGCTACTGAAAGTTACTCTGCTTTTGAGAAAGGAAGTGGATTAGGACTTTATATTAGTAAAGGAATGATTGAAGTGCACGGTGGTAAAATCTGGGTAGAATCTGAAGGAAGGGATAAGGGAGCCGAGTTTAGTTTTACTTTGCCAAAGTAATAAATTTGAAACCTATTCCGGTTATTGATAGCTAAGTAGTGAAAATAATAAATATATAATAAAAAATTATAATAAGGGAATTTATCTTATTTCTCTTGAGATTTTTTATTTAAAAGCAAGCAAGCAATTAGTAATTTAAGTTTCTGTTAACTTTTATAATAGAATGAA
>JAHLWV010000154.1 GCA_019057735.1 Promethearchaeota archaeon
AACCCTGCCCCTAGACAATACCCTTGAAGTAGTGCGATAACTGGTTTTTGAACTTTTCTAATTAATTGAATTACTCTGTGATGCGGGAGTTTTGAACCGTCGTTTAAAGGTTTAAACTTCACCCCTTCAGGTCCCATACTCTTCAGATCGTCACCAGAACTAAAAGATTGATTATTACCCTCAATAACAAAAGCACGAATCGATTTATTCTTAAAATTTGTTTCCAATATGTCAATTATTTCCATCATTAAGGGATAATTTAGAGCGTTTAGTCGTTTTGGGCGATTTAAAGTAATAGTACCAATTCCTTCTTCGATTTTAAAAATAACATGCTCAAATTCTTGTTGTCCCATAATTATTACCTTTTTGAAAACAATTTTAACTTATTTCTGTTTAAAATAATTTGTATTTTATAACTATAAATATGATTCCATCTGCTAAGAAATCTTTAAACTTCAATAATTTAAGCTTAAAAAAAAAGAAATGTGATTAAATTGGTTACCAAATTTCAAAGATAGCGTCTAATTTAGTCACAAAAACAATTAGATAAGGAATTAATAAGTCCCAAAGGCTAGTTAAAGCATTTAGGAGGATTACTACTACTATCCAGATTTCTAAACCCGAGGCGCCATAAAAACTTAGATATACCCATATATTGAGAATTACCATTACAATTATCCTAAAACCCGTACCAAATAAACCATAAATTACATAATTCTTAACTTTCTTCAATGATTGGCTTTTTCGAATGCCTTCTTTACGTTTAGATAAGCTAAGTAGTAAAATGGGAATTATTATTAACGAGAATGTGGCTGAAAATTTCATTAATGGTCCAATTGGAGCAAATGGATCAAAGGGCATCAGAATTACTGACCCAATTCCGCAACACAATACTCCCGCTAAGGGTCCAAATATTAGAAAGCATGTTACCCAGACAATTGATACGGGGTCGAAATAAGCAAATCCCTCTGGAGTTCGTGGTAAGTATGGAACTACAAAAAGCGACAATATTAAGGAAAGAGCGCTGAATAATGCTGCTCCTGAAATTTGTAAAACGAATTGAGACGATTTTGACATCTGAGATTCTTTTTCTTCTGACATCTGCTTGCTCGTTTATTATTAATTCAAATAGTTATTATTGAAAAAGTAAATATAAAATTAAATTTAAACAAATGGTTAAATGTCTTTCTTCTTATCGTAAGACATATTTCCGGATTAGAATAAAATTAAATCGTTCTTCAAGAATAATGAATTGTAATTCTTGGAATTATATGTTTACTTTACTATCCTTAATATAATGAGTTAGAAGTTCCATTTAATTATAGTATATATCTACTCACAAATGGAGAGTACCCAATTATCAATTTTATTTCAATAATTTTTTCTCGTTTGCATCAAATTCAAACCAATCGCTTAATTCTTTAAGTTGTTTTCTTGAAGTTCCGCTTAATAATTTTAGAAAAGGAATGAAATCTTGAACAGCTTCAATATCTGATACTTTGTACTTTTTTTGAATTTTTTCTACTACTAACCTTTCGTTTGCTGATAATGAAAAAAAACCAGTTGAAGTGAATCTTGGAAACGAAATTCTATGGAAATATTCATCGTGAGTTCTATGTTTTCTAGATAGAACAACACCTCCAGCAAAAAGATCGTAGAAATATGGCAATAACGACCAATATTGATTTTTGCGGATTCTTCCAAAAATCTCGTCTGCCAACGATAGATTTTCATAAGCGTTAGCGATTTCGCTGTTTTGTCTTATATAAGAAGTTAGGTTTTCGTTAACCCACTTGTATAAAAAATTGTAATCTACATCTGATCTATTAGTTACATTTCGAGCTTCTTTTAATGTATTTACATTTTGGAACAAGTTTTTGATCAGAGAAAAAATTTCTTCCGTGCTATCTCTATTCAAATTTAAAATTAGTTCTTTAGTGTTTTTATTTAAGGAGCCCTGGCTTATACCTTGTAAATCATTAATAACCCCTCGTAAGTCTCCTCTATTTTTTTCGATAACTAATTCTATTTCTTTTTCGCTTATACCCGAAATATGTTCTTTGACAATAATCTTTCGGGTAATCTTCATTACTTCCTCATCCGGCAACGAATTTACTTCATATCTTTTGATTTTATTGTAAAGCGATTTAAGAGATTGTTTGTATTCATTAGAACACATTATGATTGGAAATTGAGTGTTTTCTATTAGGTTTAATATCGTGGGGACGGCTCCTCTATCAGTAACTCCATATAATCCATCAATTTCATCAATCAAAATTAATTTCTTTTTGCTTTGAACAACAAAATCCATTATTCCGCGAGATTTGGTAGTTTCTCTCAATTTAGCCTCTAATGCGCCCTTAGTTCGAGTATCTGAAGCGTTCGTTTCTATTACATCCATATTTAAATCGTTAGCCAAAGCATACGCTATAGTTGTTTTACCAATCCCTGGAGGACCCTCAAGTAAAACTGCTGCCTTATCAAGAGGTAATTTCTTCTCATCTTGATGTTCCTTTTCTTCGTGGGTTCGATTGTGTGCTCTAATTTGTCGGTTAACCTCATTTATTTTTTCTTTTTCTTTAAAAAATGAGATTACAAATTTTCTTAAATCTTCAATTAGATCCACTTTCTGACGACCCACTTTTGCAGTTGGAAAGGCCATATCTTTGGTGAATTTGGGCCTGTATTTTTCTACCCATGGTATTTTCTCTGTATTTTGTGTATCCATATAACTCACCTACATTACTTCTGAAAATTGACAGATTTTTGCCAACAAATGTGAAACCTGAATGTCAGTATCCCTCCCGTCAATAGCTCTAAAATCTGCTTCAGCTATAAAATTTATCAATGTTATTCTTGAATAAGTGCTAAATGGTAGTTTCGCTACCTCAGTTAACATTATTTGAAACATTTCTTGTGAAGAGAATTTATAACTTGATTGAATTTTACGTGATAATTCTCTTGCTTTACGAAAATCTCCTTTAAAACACATTATTAGAAGACTTTTAACCATATCATTTTTAGAATTTGACACATTCTCATACAATTTGTCAACATCAATATCATTTCCACTGATGGAACAGATTTGTAACAAATCTATAGCATTTGATAATTTGCCTGCTGTTATTCTATAAAGAGTGCTAATTGTTTCTTTATCGATTTTTAACGCTTCTTTCTCGGCTATAGTTGATATTAGCTCCTCAAACGAGAGAAAGTCAACTTGCGATATAAAGAAAACTTGACATCTACTCAGTATAGGATCTATTATCTTTGACACCTTCGTCGTTATCAAAATCATTCTACAATTTGTTCCATAAATTTCCATTAATCTACGAAAGGCTTGCTGATTCGAACCTAACGAGTCGAAATCTTTAACTATTAAAATTTTAAAGGGGACATCACCTAAAACTTTTAACTGTATGAAAGGTTTAATCTTAATCCGAATTAAAGCTGGAGTTGTAATTCTTTTCCCTGCAATGCTTCCTATTTTGCTTTTGGACACATATGCTTCAGATCGAGCCCGTTTCGTCTCTTCGCTTGTTAAAGGAACATTTGCGTATACTATATTTGAATTAGCGTCGTAAAATCTCCCCAAGAATTCTTTCGAAAACAAATCTGCTATAATGGTCTTACCAATACCCTTTGAACCTACGAATAGTAAGTGAGGAAAGTTCTTATCGTTAACAAACTCCGTTAACCTTTCCTTAACATCATTATGTCCACAAATCTCGTTTAAGGTTTTAGGTAGATATTTTATACGCCAGATAGGACTTTCTGAAAGCAGACTTTTCTCATCCTCGTTTAAACTATTATTTTTTTTTGCTACTACTTTTTATCAAATGACCTATTAACGACATTAATTGGATTCTTTCATCTGCTCCCTGACTTATTCTATAGTCAACATCTCCAAAGTAAGATAATGTCTTATTTAGATGTCCTGGTTGAATATCCAGCTCATTTAATCTTCCAACAATTTGTCTTAAAAAATTCCTCGCATCCAAGTTTTCAACTGATACTAGCGTCTCTCTCGAACTAACCAAGTCTTTAGATTTAATGTTTTCCAATAATTCGTTTAAAGTTGAATTGTCTAAAAACCCCGAAACCTTTAATATTTCGTTAGTATCTAGATTTTTTAATAATTTTAAAGCAACTGACATCTGCAAAGTGTTAATTGCTTTTCTTAAATCGCCACCTGATATAAAAAAAAGAATCTCATAAAAATCTTTTTCCTGTGTTTGAGGGATATTAAGATTCTCTTTATTTGAGATAAATTTTAGACGATCTATGACTTTATCCTTAGATAGGTTGGTAAACCTAAATACAGCGCATCTCGATATAATAGGATCAATAATTCTATTGATATAATTGCACATTAATATAAATTTAACATTTAAAGATGCTTTCTCAATAATTCGCCGCAATGCTTGCTGAACTTGATTTGGGATATTATCAGCTTCGTCTAAAATAATCAATTTCAATGCTTTTTTCTCAAGGTTCAAATTCTGTGAGACAAAATTTTTTATAACGCTTCGTACATAGTCCATTCTCACTGTATCTGAAGCATTTAACTCTAAAACGTTAGAGAAATAGTTTTCTTTTTTGATCGCATGTTTAGCAATTATTAAGGCTGTGCTCGTTTTACCGGTGCCAGCAGGACCCGTAAAAATCATATGGGGCATGTTCCCCTTTAACACAAACGCCTTTAAGTTTTCGACAGCAAGGTTTTGACTTACTATATCCTCAAATGTCTGAGGGCGATACTTTTCTACCCATGGCGATTCTAGATCAATCACAATGTTAACCATTAGTCTATTACGTATTTAATCATCAAGGTTTTTTTTAGATATATCAAGTTCTAAGACTTCATATACTCTCTTAAAATGCATCTTTGCGTAAAGATTGGCCGCTTCTTTTGCTTTTTCTTTGATATTTACCTTAATTTTTTCCACTTTTATCTTTTGTAAGTGTTGAATAGCTTTTTTAACCAGTAATTCACCTATGCCCTGCCCTCGATATTCCTCCATTAAATATACCTGCTTAATATAACCCTCAGATATGCCAAATGGGTCAATTCTCAACTCTGCGATTATCATACCAACGACTTCATTGTCTTTGTCCTCATCTATCGCTATTAATATCCCATGTCGTTGCAAAGGGTCGTAAATACGTCTTCGAATTCCCCAATCAAACCTTTTCGTATCGAATACATCGCCAAATCTCGATATTAATAATTTCATTAATTTCTCAAGTGAGTCAATTTGATCTGGTGTCGCATTTTCAATTCTAATATTATTCATATAAAATCAACTAAAAAAATGTCTAATAATAAATTATAAATTAATTTCTAAAAATTTATATTTTCTTGATTAACAAATAACAATTGTTACTTACTAATAGGTTCAAAAATTAAAATTAAATTGTTAGTAACTTAACGAGCTGAAACTCCATCCCACGCTTTGACTTCTGGGTCTTCATATCCACAGACGGCGCATTTCTGGTTTACTTCCCATGCTTCTAAAGCGGGATGTACCCGAGTAAAAAGTGAACCACACTGACTACATACTAGATATTTAGCTCCGCAGCCATCGCACATCTTTAATTGCCCATGCTCAACGAATCGAAATGTCCTCGACATCCAATCGTCGTTAACTAATCGAAATGTTTCTCCGCCACATTGAATACAATGTTTTCCATCAAATTCTTCTACCATATAATCACTTCAATTGTTTTTTAAGAATTTTAACTTCAAATATTTTAAATAAGTAATAGAGTGAATATTT
>JAHLWV010000155.1 GCA_019057735.1 Promethearchaeota archaeon
ATAATCATGGTCACATCTTTTCCTACTCCCTCAGCGCCCAAAGCTGCTTTTGTGAAACTGGTAGCCATTGAAAAGAAATATACAATGCCCTTATCTCTCACGGGAAGGATAGAAGATAATTCTGAATTGGGGATGCTCAAACAATTAATGGTAATATCCACTTCATCCCCATTATTAGCTTTTAGAGTTTCTTCTAACACATTTATCGGATTTAACACATTTGCGATAATAACTTCGTGGCAAAACTCAGTCTTTCTAAGAAATTCTGCTCGGGTATCGTTTCTAGCTTGTCCTATAACTTTCCCTCTATTTTCAACCATTTTTTTAGCCATATACGAACACATAAGTCCAGATTTGCCCGTAGCACCCAGAATTAGAACATTATCACCTTTCTTCACGAGATTCTTTACTTGCGCTGGAGCACCAGCAACATCAAGTGCAGCTAATGCTAGTGTGGCTTTCATATCTTTAGGCAATTTTGCGTAAATCCCACTTTCAAAAAGGATAGCTTTTCCTTCAATCTCGACTCGATCTATATCTGGATTAATGTCTAAAATTTTTTCAATTTTGAGAGGCGTTAACGAAAGAGAGACTAGTGATGCAATTCTATCCCCTATTTTTAATTCAATTTTATCTTGTAGGTCAGTACCTATCTTTTCTACTTTTCCTATTAGCATTCCACCCGAACCAGTAACTGGATTTTGCATTTTTCCCCGCTCTTGAACAATTTCCAAGATTTTAGATTTTATTTTTTCGACATCTCCTCCCGCTTCTTCTTTTAATTGGGTAAAGCTTGCGGAATCGATGTTCAAATAATCAACATCTATTAATATTTCATTATCGAATATAGTCGTATCATTCGAAATTTTAAACGCGGGCTGAGGAAGTGTACCTTTCGGCTCAATAACTCTGTGAGTACCATATTTATTTCCTTTTACCATATGACCTACACCATCTATTTCTTAGAGAAATAATATTACAATATCTGATCTTACTTAAGATTTGTTTGAATTATAAATTTTTCAAAATAGTTAATCTGAAATGAAAATTAGAAATAAGATTTATAATTCCACGAGAATAATCAGTTACTAAACAGCAATAGAAATAAGTTATCGCAAGTGCATTTATGTTAAAATTTGAATTAAATATTAGCAAAATTAAATCATTATATGAAAATCAGTTAAAAATCGACGAGAATTTTATACTTAACTATGCGAAAAGAATAAATTATTTTGGTAGCGTAGTTGTGAGTAATATCGAGTCTCACAACCTTTTAAAAGGGATTTGCGACGTTGTTGAATGCGACTTAATGATGAATTCACCAAAATTGGAAACGATAAGAGCAGTTTTGCGAAAGGGTGTGAAAAGGGTTATTATTCCTGAAAAAGAAATCGAAGATATCAGCCAAAAAGTATCAAAAAATATCATCATAGTAAAAATTACGCTACGAAAAACATTGCTCCTTAATAGCAATTTAAATAATCTCAAAGCTGAATTAAAAGAGATAATAAACCGTGTAGTTCCTTATTGCTCAGAACTTTTAATTGATTATGATAAAGATTTAATTATTGATGAAAGTACCGTTCTTGCAGTAATAGACTACATATCCGATTTTACTAATTATCCTTTAACTTTTCTTGATGCTCAAAACAAATTTACTGAAATCCTAGAAAAAAAAGGGATAAATCCATTCGTTTGTTCATCTGAGATGTTTGAGGAGAATGAAATGCTTAAAATCTTTAAATCTGTTTTAGATTTTCAGAACATCGAGAGTTTAATCCCCACTATTGTTCAAGATGAACACAATCAGGTTTTAATACTGGCTTTTTCCTCTCAAGATTCTCTAACTCAAGCACTAATTCAAAAGAAAGGAATTTATTATAGTCGTTCTCGAAAATCCATTTGGATCAAAGGAGAAACATCAGGAAATTATCAGATACTAAATAAAGTAAGATATGATTGCGATCAAGATGCGTTAATATTTAATGTTCGTCAGGAGGGAGTAGCTTGTCACTTACAGAGATATTCTTGCTTTGGCAATAAAGAGTTTGCATTATCAGATTTATATGAAATCATTCAAGATAGAATTTTAAATCCAGTAAATGATTCATATACTAGCAAAATTTCCAAAGACGAGCGATTAATTCTCGAAAAAATAAAGGAAGAAAGTAATGAAGTCATTAATTACACTGACGATCAAAATCTCAGCTGGGAAATAGCAGATTTATTTTATTTTGTTATGATATTAATGGCTAAAAAAGGAATTAAACTTCAAGATATTTTAAACGAACTATGGAGTAGAAGAAATTATGAAAACTAATAAGATGAAAGAAAAATCAAATTCGGGATTAATACGAATGGGAATTCCCTCAAAAGGTCGCATGGCGTCTGAAACCCAAGACTTTCTCAATTCGTGCGGTTTTAAAATTAAAAGAAATAGGCAACAATATATTGGATGGTTAGAAGGATTTCCAAATATACAAATAGTATTTCAGCGGCAAAAGGATATTATTAATGGCGTATTTAATGGGAATTTAGCGTATGGAATTGTTGGTTTAGATATATTAACTGAATTAACTCTGGAAGATCCTGATAAAATTGTTATTATCCACGAAGATTTAGGATTTGGGAATTGTACCTTAGAGGTTTCAATACCTGAAAATTGGAAAGAATGTTCGGTGGAAGATTTGAAACAACGCAAACAAATCTTACGGATTGCATCTAAGTTCCCATTATTAACAAAGGAATTCTTTAATAAACACGAGCTTGATTTTGAAATAATTGACGCAGAAGGAACTATAGAAGTTGCTCCTACGTTAGGATATTCTGATATAATTGTTGAATTAGTCTCCACAGGACAAACGCTTAAAGATAATCGGTTAAAGAGGTTGCAAGACGGTTGTATTCTTCAATCTCAAGGGTGTTTTATAGCAAATAAAAAAATCTTAAAAGAAAATCAAGATGTTTTAGATATTTCTCGAACTTTTTTAGAATACTTTGAGGCAACTATACGAGCAAAAGATTATGTCTCAGTATTTATAAACATGCGAGGAAAGGATCCTGAAAATATTGCACAAAAAATGTTTAGTAAAGAAAGTCTAAAGGGACTCCAAGGTCCAACGATCTCACCTGTTATTTCTTCACAAGGGGGATCTTGGTTTGCTATTCATATAATTATTGAAAAAAATAAATTAACGGAAACTATAAGAGCTCTAAGAGAAATTGGTGGTAGTGGAGTTGTTGTAAGTCCAACTTTATTTATTTTTGAAGAAGAACCAAAGCGTTACACAGAATTATTAAAGAATCTGGAGGATAAATAATGATTCCAGTTTATTCTTTGGAAGAAGCAAAAAAATCAATTTTAATTCGCAAATCGATTGTTAATACCCCAGTCTCGCCTCAAATTAACAATCAAATTATTAAAATTTTTGGTAAGCCTTTAACGCCACAGGAAGTTGTTAAGCAAATTATTAACGATGTAATTGAGAAAGGAGATCAAGCTCTTATTGAATGGACTAAGAAATTAGACAAAACCGATATTTCTAATTCAATTGAATTCAATATAGATCAAATGGAAGCGGCACTAGAATCTATTGACGAGAAGATTAAAGAAGTCTTAATAAAAACCAGAGATAGAATATTAGCGTTTCACAGAAGGCAACCCATATCTTCTTGGACTACGAATGATTTAGGAGGGAGTTTAGGACAAATAATAAATCCCATCCAGAGCGTCGGATTTTACATACCTGGAGGTTCTGCTCCACTTCCATCGACGATCATTCATAGTGTCTGTCCTGCAATTGTTGCAGGCGTAGAAGATATAGTAATAGTAAGCCCACCTCCAATTTCCCCCATTGTTTTAGCAACATGTAATTTAATGTGTGATTTTAACATAAAACTTAGGGTTTTCCGTATAGGTGGAGCTCAGGCAATTGCAGCTCTTGCGTTTGGTACAGAATCAGTTCCGAAAGTCAATAAAATTGTTGGCCCTGGTAATCTTTTTGTAACTTTAGCTAAACGAGAGGTATATGGGATTGTAGGAATTGATGGTATCGCAGGTCCGACCGAAGCAGTTATTTTAGCTGACGGATCAGCAGATGCTGAGTTACTCGCATCTGATTTACTCGCTCAAGCCGAGCATGATTTCCTATCAATTCCAATTTTACTAACAACAAGTCCAGATCTAGCAGACAAGGTTAAGAATTCAATTGAAGTACAAATATCAAAATTATCTCGCGCTGAAATTGCAGGATACGCAATCGAAAATAATGGTGGAATTATATTAGTTACTACTATTAAGGAAGCAATATCAGTAATTAACGATTTTGCCCCAGAACACTTATCTATTATAACTAAAGACCCACAAGAGATTCTACCGCAGATAAAAAATGCTGGCGGTGTTTTCTTGGGCGAATCTTCTTGCGAAGTAATGGGTGATTATGTTGCTGGTCCTAGTCATGTAATGCCAACGGGTGGTGCAGCTAAATTTTCTTCACCCTTATCAGTATTAGACTTTCTTAAAATTACTAGTCTTATTGCGTTAGATACAAAAACAGTTAAATCTATAGCACCTTTAGCTGAATTATTAGCTAGTAATGAGAAGCTTACGGCTCATTCAGAAGCTGCTAGGAGGAGAACTTAATGCCCAAAATTAAATCCGTAGATCACCTCGCTTCACTAAAAAGTTATGAAGGAGTTAAACCTATTGAAATCATTGCAGAAGAATTAAACATCCCTGTTGCAAAAATAATTAAACTCGATGGGAATGAGAATCCTTACGATCCACTTCCAGAAGTGATAAAAGCGTTAAGTTCTCTTAAAAATATTAGTTATTATCCAGATGCATTATGCTCAAATTTATTAGAAGTCTTAGCGAAAAAAGAAAAAATAGAAACTAATCATTTTATTGCAAGCTCAGGATCTGATGAGTTAATTGAATTACTAATAAGAGCTTACGCGAATCCTGATGATAATGTGCTTTCTGTTTCTCCTACGTTTGGTATGATTTCATTTTTAACTCAGGTTCATAGGATTAATCACATAACAGTTCCTCAACAAATTGTTAAAAAAGAGTCATTTGCTCATTACATACTCGATGAGAATCAATTTTTAGATGTTGCAAAACGGGCAAAAATAGTATTTATCGCTCGTCCAAATAATCCCGATGGAAGTGTTGTATCAGAAAATTTTATTGAGCGTTTAGTGGCTCTCCCGGTTTTAGTAGTCATTGATGAAGCTTACATAGAATTCTCAGACTTTCAAAGTCTTGCTAAATGGGTTCCTCAATACGATAATTTTGTTGTTCTTCGCACATTTAGTAAAGCGTATGGTTTAGGAGGGCTACGAGTGGGATACGGTATTATGCCAAACGATATCAGAAAAGTCTTAGTATCTATTAAACAACCATATAACGTTAATATTGCGGGACAAAGAGCAGCAATATCTGCATTGTCGAGCCCATTAGTGGATCAAAGAATAACAGAAATGAAAAAAACAAGAGAATGGTTCATAAATCAGCTTAGATTACTTCAAATTCAATATCAAAACTTTTGGATCCACCCAAGCGAAGGCTGTTATGTGCTACTCACCTTCGAGGCTCCAGAGATTCCAAAGAACCTTTACGATCATCTCTATTCAAAAGGCATTCTTGTGCGATATTATTCCTCATCAGACATGGTTAACAACCTTAGGATAAGTATTGGTCTCCAAGAAAATATGGTAAAAGTTATTGATGAACTCAAATTATTTTTAAAAGGAGGAAATTAAAATGAA
>JAHLWV010000156.1 GCA_019057735.1 Promethearchaeota archaeon
GTAAAGATATGAAAGAAGATGTAATGAATCTTGCAACTCTTAGATCTTTGATAAGATAAAGTAGCTAATCGTGAATCTTAAACCATAAAGGACTAGTATCGTCAACTAAACCATTATAATTTACTGTTAATTCCTCCCCCTTCTTAATGTCTTGAATAGCCGTGTATTCAATTGCTTTATTCTTATAATCGTATAAATACCGTAAATTGGGATTATACGAATGATTGATGAACTGACTAACGCTTAGAGTGATTGCGTTTTTAAAAGCCGGTTTAAGTTTTGGATCTTCCCAAATATAGCAATAATTGTATAGGTGAGTTTTTTTAATCTTTCTATAATCTTTATTGGGTATTAAAACTACATTTGCTATGTCGATTACTGTATCTTTTTTAATATCTTTCTTCGCAAAGGCACCTTTTCCTTTTTTTTCAGATACAAATTTAACTTCTATAAATTCATGCAATGGAATCACTGCTTCTATTCTTTTTTATTCTATTGATGCGTGACGCTTATCAATGTCGTTTTCGGTTATTTCTAATAGAACCATTAACGAGGCTCCAATTGAATCTAATATGGAAAGCGTAGAAATATCGAACAAAGAGGTAAACGGAGCTAAAGAATCTTGTGAAATCGCTTTCTCTTTACTTTTACCCTCAACTTTAATGACCAAGTCAGATAACGTTGCGATCGTACTTTTAAGATTCCCTGTAAATAAAGCAATTTTTCCTCCAATTACTTTTGCTTCTTCGGCTATAGCTTTAGGTGAAGTTGTTTCACCGCTTCCGCTTACCAAAATCAAAAGATCCTCTTTACTGTAGCGATATGTAACTGCATCGGAAACAAAACAAGATTTAATACCTAAATGCATTAATCTTTGAGCAAAACATCGTCCAATAAATCCAGATCTACCAGCGCCATATATAAAAATCCTTCCATCTTTTGAATCAATTTCGATAATCAACTCAATTAGCTTTAAGATTTGATCCGTATCAATAGAGTCAGAATTTTTTTTTACTTGATCTGCGATTTCTAAAAGAGTATTTAGAAACCTTTCCCGTAGTAGTTTTGAATTAGAATTATTCATTTCTGTCTCTCCTCTTTTGATAATTCGGGATGGACACAACTTCTCCACTGATCTACGGTTTCTTTAGGACCTAAACCAATCAAGAGGTCCCCAACTTCAAAAATAAAATCTGATTTAAAGCTGTAAATCCATTTATTTTCTCTTTTTAAGGCTATGATGTGAAACCCTCGTTTATATTTTTGATTTTGTAATTGATTATACGTTTTATCTTTAAAATAAGAATCTGCTGAAATTGTTTCTCGGACGACTATTTCTGAAGTTTCTTCTATGGCTTTTTGAAGAATAACATGAGGTTCAAAACCTTCTAAAATATTTTCGGCTAAATGTGCCGCTGCATCTGCTATTAATTCGCATGAAAATACTATACGCATGATCCCTGTTAATATTTTTGGATTATCAAGTAATTGTGTTAAATCTAAAAGATCCTTTTCGAAATTTATATTCAATCCATCCATTAAAGATTCCATCTCTAATACATCTTCAGCTACATCGTAACTGTTAAAGAACAACGATGCTAAGGCTAATTCTATCATTGTCTCAGAAATATCAGTTATTAACACATAATCCCTTTTCAGTTCTTTAATTTCTTCATAAAATTCAGGGTTTTTTAGATCATAATCCGATTCTTCTTTTACTTCACCGATGTGAAAAGAAAAATCTTCAGAGTCATATGTTAACTTCTTTAACTCTTTAATTGGTTCAATTTCTCCTTTAATTATCAGTATATCCCCCGTTTTAATTTCATTATCTCTTTCAAATAACCAATCGTCCTTTCTTTTTATTGCAATTAAGTCTACTCCGTACTTAGACCGAAAATGTACTTCTTTGCGATTCATTCCTATAAATTCACAATCATCATTGACGGTGATTTTCACAATGGGTTCAGGGACTTCGTCCCAAAATAGTTGCGTGAAATCGGATATATCGCTATTTATATATACAACTCGAGCGATATCTGCAAGAGCATCAGAGATTTTGTCAATTGAATAGCCCATTACAACAATAGGTTCTAAAGCTTTTGCTTCTTTAAAACCACCAGTTTGAGTTTGAATAATTTGCAAATTCAATAGAAATGTTAATTCATGGATTCTCTTTTCAATTTTAGACGTCTCGTCTGCAATTTCCTTACTACTAAATTTTATAGCGCTGTAAGCAAGATCAATCATCAAGTCGATCTTCTGTTTCATCTCTTTTAAAATGTCCTTTAGTGATATAGGTTGGTACTGAAATTTCTTTCTTTTTTCATGCTTTTTAATTATTTTCTCACTCTCGTTTAGATAATTACGCAAATATTTGGATAAAGGTTATTATAAATAAGGGGGTTAAGAAATCCGCTAACGATGTCACCATTGGAATTAAGAAATTATTTGGGTCTTTTCCTTTTCTAAATATTAATATGGAACCCATAAATAAAAATACGAACATTAGTCCAAATAGAATTAAAATAGTAATAATAAAAATTGATATAATCAACAAGGGATTAACGATTTGTATTCCAGTTACACTTCCCAATATGTATCCTAGGCTTATCAACGCAGCAAGGCTTAATAAAATTGTTATAAACAACCCATAAAAGTCCTGTTTTAATCGATCAGAGACTTGAATTTTTGGAGACAACGTACCTATATACAGGTGAGAGGTTAGACGAGATACCAGAACAGTTGATATATCCCCTATTAAAGAATTCAAGGACGGTAGAACTAATAAAATAATAGGAAAACTAGACAATACTCTTTCGTTACTAGATAGAAGCGTCCCGGAAAAGAGTCCCATAACAGAACTAATTAGAACTACTATTACTGATTCCTTAAAGATTTTTTTGAAGTAATCCACTATTATGGCACCCCAAACATAATAATTGTTAAGTAGAAGCAGATAACTGTAAAAAAATCGTCAATCGCTGTCATTACAGGATTTACAATATTATTTGGATCGAGCCCCCGCTTAAATGCTAAAAAATTTAAAAACGTCGAACAAGGAATTGAAATCGTTAAAGTCAACGCAATTGAAACAACTGGAATTATGATTAACAAACCAATATGGAAAATATAGAGTTTTATTAATAAGAAATTAATGAGGATGCTGAAAACTCCAATTGCTAATGCTGTTAATAACGATAAAGATAATGTAGCTAATACATTTTCAAACCATGATTTCTTATTAAATTCGCCGATAATGAAGTCTCTTGAAGTCCGAGCGATAAACGGCCCACTTAAATTACCCCTAAGAGAAAGTAAAGCAGGTATAATTAGAATTAATAAAAGAAAGCTCTTAAATGAAACTACTAAAAGGGAGAGTACGATTCCCGCAAGAATATCGCCCACAATGGAAACCATTTCCGATGGAAATGTTTCTTTAACGATTTTGCCTTTAGTATCTCGAGCTTCCATATGTCATCATCATCATCAGATAAACTATTCGTTAATTTTTCATTCATTCTCTTAATAATTTATTAAGACTCGAATTTATTTAAAAATTGCTAATTAAAATAAAAAATTTAATATAAGTATTTAAAATCAAATAAACTCTTCAATTATTTTGGTTTGGAGAAAGAAAATAGATGATTTTTTTTTAATAAAATTAGGTGCACCTAAAAAGAAAAACACTATTTCAAGATCATATAGATTTTAACCAGTTGGAATCGATACGATTAAGGGCAGCTTCAACTTCGTTTCTAACATTCCAATCGTCATCCCATAGAGATTTTGCTAATGGTTCTAACGCGTTATTATTTCCTATTTGACCTAGTGCTTTTGCAGCAGCAATTCTAATTTTTGAATCGCTATCTTTAAGCATCTCTATAAATGGAGAGATGTCGCTAATGTTTTCGAACTTTCCTAATGCTAAGGCAATCCAACTTTTAATGAAAAGATCTTCATCATTAATTAAAGGTAATAGAGCTTCTAAGCTATTTTCACTCCCTATTTTAATTAAGAGCTTAACTGCTGCTCTCTTAGTCTTCCAATTCGAAGAACTTAAAAAAGACCTCACCTCATTAATATATTTCTGATTCTTTATTTTGGATAGGACATCAATAGAGACATCTCGCACTCTATTATCAGGATCGTTTAAAAGATCTAATAGTAATGAAATTTGTTGTTCATTACCTAACTTTCCTATTAATTTTGCACATAGACTTCTAATTTTCCATTCCTTAGCCTTAAGACCTTCAAAAACTTGAACTGGAATTTTATCTTTAGAAATCTGAAGAAGTGAATTATAGGCTAATTTTCTGGTTTTAGTATCAATACTCTTGAAGGAATTAATCATATAATCTATAGAGTTCTTATCTTTAAGTAAACCTAAAAGCTTGATTGCTTCCTTCCTCTCTATCATATTTTTGCTTTTTGCAACTTCGTAAATTTTTTCATAAGAATTCAAGTCACCAAAAATTCGTTTTAACGATTGAATAGATAACCTACGGATATTTTCATTTTTATCTTTTAATAATTTTAGAAGGGGATCAATTGCTCGTTTACTATTTATTGAACCTAACATTTTGATACTCGCTTTCTTAACTTCCTCATCGGAATCATCCAGTAAATTAATAATTAGTCTTACATCCTTTACTTGAATTAATTTTTCTAAAGCTTGAACAGCATTGCGTTTTACTTCAGGATCGTTTTTGTGAAGTAATTCCTTTAAGTAACTAGTTGAATCGCCGCATTGAATTTTACCCAGAATAACTGGAATTGATCTTTTAACATATAAATTTCCTTTATCAAAGAAGTTTATAATCTCTTGTATATCTCCTAATTTTCCTATGTTCACGATTGATTTTATGACATCATCCCTTATTTCTAATGAGGGATTACTCAGCATTTCTAACAAAGGTATTAATGCAGAGAGAATTTTAACTTTACCAAGGACAAACACCGCCGCTTTTCTAGTATTTATTAAATTATCTTTAAGAGCTTCAATTAATATTGGACTTGAAGCTTCTTGTATATTATTCGCTATAACATTGATAATTGTTGCTCGTACCTTACCATCTGATTCATTTTTATATTGTGTATCAAAAAAACTCAAATAATCTTTATCAATCAAATTACTAATTGAATTAATCATATTCACTTTATTTTCTGGAACAGTTGTTTTAAGATACTCAACTTTAAATTCTTGAAATCCCATTTTTCTAATCATTCATCCGTTTTTTTCAATAAAAAAAGCATCTAACTATAGTATCGAGTTCATATTTTTATTTTTAAGTAAATAGAAAGATAGAAATTGTAAGTGTTATAAATAAATTCGAGTTTTATTAAATTAGTAAGAGTATGAACGAAAATTTAATAATAAAAATATGATTTCTATTATACTCTTATACAATCAACATCCAAATCGTTTATGTTAGTAATAAAAGAGAAGTAACTAACATAAAATAAATAAAGAAAGTCTTGTTAAAAATAATTTAATAAAATCTTTTCTTAAATTGAAAAATTAAGATGAATATGAAGAGAATAAAAAATAAAAATATTATAATTCTATTCTTATTTTGCCTTACATATTTATCAAGTTTTCAATTAAGCTTAAGAGATTCCTATGTTAGTGATTTTAACAGCGGTAAAGATTTTATTTATGAATCCTATCCTCCTGTAACCTCAAAAAATGGATTTATTAATTCTGAAGGAAATAAAATTTTTTGGTTCATCCAAA
>JAHLWV010000157.1 GCA_019057735.1 Promethearchaeota archaeon
TTCGTCACCCCAAGATAGACCACAAACAGCAATTGTATTAAAATTCTGATTCATTATTCACAATCCATTAATTATCTTAACCTTACTCATTTTAAAAATTTAGTATGGGATTATTATTAGATTTTACAATCAAAAATATAATCCAAAAAGGATTATTCTTTAAAGTTTATAAAATTTTTCTGAATAGATTTATTTTTAGAATAATATTTAAAGCTGTATTTTTATCTTTCTTATTGTAATGCAAAGTAAGGTTATACTTATCGATCTTTCTCATGGCGAGATGTTGACGTTAGACGATGATTTTTCCGACTTTTTAAAACTTCTCCATAATTTAAATTTTAAGATTGAAAAAAACGATAATAAAGATTTAACCAAAAAGGTATTAAATAACATAGACGTACTAATATTAGGTAATCCGATTGATGATTATTTCTCAAACATCGAAATCAAAGAAATCGTTAATTTCGTTAGGTTAGGAGGAAGTTTACTGCTTGTAAGTGAATATGGAGCGGATTACCTTCAAAAAACAAATCTTAATGATATTTCTACTCATTTCGGTTTTTTATTTGAGAAGAATCTCATAAAAGAAGAAAACCCAAAAAACCATAATTGTTCAAGCATCTTACACATTCACGAGTTTCCAGAAACTGACTTTTTGAATGGGTTACGAGAAGTAGTAATTGGTGGAACGTGTTCATTATACTTGAAAAAAGGAGCTAGCGCGCTTTTAGAAACTAATAAATTGAATAATTGGTCAGAAATCTACAACAATTCATCAGAAGAATGGGAAAAAGATAAGGAGCAACAGCACATTATAGCAGCTTATGCTAAATTTGGGCAGGGAAAGGTAATTGCTTTTGGCGATATAGACATTTTTTGTAGCGATGACAATATAGGTATTAATTCCCTAGACAACCAGAAGTTTTTAAACAATATTTTTTCTTGGTTGGTTGAGCCAGTTAAAAAATCTGATGTTAATTCTTTCATCTTAGAACAAATAGGTGGGCTTCAAAACGGAGTAAAAAACATTCAAACTACAATTAATAACATTATCGAGACAATGAGCATATTAGAAAAAAGATTAACTAACATAGAGGAAAATTCAGAAAACTTAGAAGAAACAACAGATGCTCAGACATCTCGAGATTTAGAATCGGTGTAATAATAGTGTGCAAATCAAGGTATCTATAACACAGCTACTTTTAAATTAAAAGAACAAATCTTCTAAACCTATTTATTTTTAGTTATATTACTTTACATAAATTATTTTTAAATAAAAATACCTTAATTCTAACTTAAATTTGAAAAAAAGTGGTTTTTATGAGTAATAAATCATATGATGAAATTTTTAAAAATTTTGAAGAGATAACTAACCATTATAATAGAAGCGATCAATACTTTGACATCTTATATGATTCCATTTCATCAACAACTATTGCAAAAACACCTTCCGCTGAAGATTTTTCAATAAATACTAATAAATCTGGCATTGTCGCACGCAGTTTTTCAGGTTCATGGAAAGAAGTTGCAATTGAAGCAAGTGGAGATCTGAATATTCTTAAAACAAAAATACCTAAAGTATCTAATAAAGGAAACCTTATAGCTGAATTCGACGGATGGAGCTTAAATAAAGAAATTAAACCTAAGATTGATCCTGCGAATGTATCTATCGATGAAAAGATAGAGAAAGTAAGAGAAATCTATAACTATATCAAAAATGCAGACGAAAGAATTATTAATGTTCAAGTGAAGTATATAGAGCTTCTAATTGAGCGAATATTCGTAAATAACGAAGGATGCAAATTACGGCAAGTAATTCCGAGGACTCGTGTCTTAGTTTTTCCTATCGCAAAAGAAGGATCCGTAGTAGATTACGATTATTTCGTTAAATCAGGAGAAATAGGATTTGAGATTTTCGATTCACTCGAAAACGCAGTTTTAGATCAAGTAGTTAAGAATTCGCTTGAGATGTTAAAAGCTGAACTACCACCTGCAGGAAGAAATACTATTATTTTAGACTCACATATGGTAGGGTTGATTGCTCATGAGAGCTTTGGGCATGGTTTAGAAGCAGATCAAATACTGAGAGATCGTAGTTATTTGAAACAACACCTTAACAAACAGGTTGCGTCTGAGATATGCTCAATCTATGACACTCCTTCTATAGAAAAGAAATTAGGTTCATATTTTTTCGACGACGAAGGAATAAAGGCTGGGCACAACATCTTAGTTGAAAATGGGATATTAAAAAATTTTATATTTGATAGAAGAACAGCATCAGAACTTAATGCTACACCGCAAGGAAACGGCAGACGAGAAAGTTTTGCTCATCCTGTCAATGTGAGGATGTCTAATACATATTTTGGTTCTGGAGATTATGAACTAGAAGAAATGATTTCAGAAGTTAAAGAAGGAGTAATGTTAATTCATGGATATTTTGGTATGGAGGATCCCCTTGGCGGAGGTATGCAATGCACATCAAAAAAGGCTTACCTTATTAAAAACGGAGAAAGAACTAAAATTCTTAAAGCAACCGCTTTAAGTGGAGATGTCCTTGAGATGCTAAAAAATATCGATGCTATAAGTAAGGATACTTTGGAATTAGATGGAGGAACATGTGGGAAAGGTAGTGAAGATCTGGTTCCCGTTACTTCAGGAGGTAGTTATATTAGAGCAAAAAATACATTGGTGAGTCCGGGGTGAATGAAGAGATGTCAATTGAAAAGTTAGATAAAATCGAAGTTGCTTTAAAATCGAAGAAAATTCAAGAATTTGAGATATTCTTCATCGAAAAGAATATTTTTGAAACTATATTTTTAAAGGATAAGACTGAAAACGAACGAGAGATAAGTGATTTTGAATATTTTATAAGAATCCTTACACAAAAGGAAAATAAAACGGGTATAGGCGTAGTTAAAGGGAATTCCCTTAAATCTAGCCAAATCGAGAAAAATATCGATACATGCGTCCAACTATCGAAACTAAATTCGAGCGCAAAGTACGACTTTCCTTTAAAAGTGAATATTTCCCCCATTCATACGGCTGATAAAAGCATATTAAGCGATCCTCAAACGGTTAAGAAGGACTTAGCAGAAGCCCTCGTCTCTGAAGTGAATCAACAAAAAGATGTATTACCTACATTTTTACGATTTAGAATACACAGCAATCATAGTTTTTTGAGGAATAGCAATAGTTTGAAGTTAGACGCGAGAAAGACTTATTTTTTTATGGAATTTTCCTTGAAGGCTCAAGAAAATGGTAAATTGTCGGAGTTCTGGGATTCTGGTTATTACAAAGAAAAAAAACACCTAAATTTTAACGAGAGAGTGTCTAGTTGGGCTAGAAGAGCTAAGGATACGCTTAGAGCAGTAGAACCTAAGCCTTCTGATAATGCTATTGTCATTTTTTCTCCAAGCGTTTTAAAGGAGGCTATCAATCCCGTAATTGGAGTTCATGCACTTGGTAAAGCTCATGCTGAAAAAATTTCACGGTTCAACATCGGGGATGTAGTAGCAAGCGAAAACATCACTATTATTGATGATGGACTGTTAGAAGGTGGTCTGAGCTCTAATTCATGGGATTCAGAAGGAAATCCTCATCAATTAACAGAAGTTATAAAGAACGGTGTTTTTCAGAACAGATTATACGATAAAATGTACGCAATGTTGGAGGGGAAACAATCAACGGGAAACGCAAAACGGGCAGGAAACGGCACAGTTGTTAATGGAATAAGTAATTTTAAAATACTCCCGGGAGACATATCTTTTAATGACATGATATCAGATATTAAGGAAGGCTATTACATCGACAAGTTTTCATGGTTAAATCCAGATAATGTCTCGGGTAATTTTGGAGCAGAAATCAGGAATGGATATTACATTGAAAACGGCGAGTTCAAAAATCCAATTAAACTCGGAAATGTTAGTGGTAATGTCCTTGAAATGGTGAAGAATTGCGTTTATATCTCAAAAGAACGAGAATTTATTGAAAATACTCTCTATCCTTATATGGCGTTTAATAATTTGAATGTTTCTTCTTAAAAACTAAATTTATTATTAATATTTTTTTTTGAAATCCTAGCAGTTTAGCAGCACCTAATCTTCTATTTTTTTTTGTGTAGAAAATTAAACCATCTTAGTTTTTCGACTTCCGGATCATCAAATTGAAGAAATTTTTCGTCCTTTTCAATATTTTGAGCTAACTCCTTAGCGTGCTTCAGATATTTAGCGAATTCAATTTTTTGATCAACGAATTCCTCATCAAAACAATTCTGTAAATTTATTGATAACACTGTTTTAATATCCGGTTTACTGGATAAGTATGCGTCTTTGAAATTAATGTGGATCCATTCTCCCGTATCAATGTCAAAAGAATAGTCCTTTAGAAAAAGATACCCATAATCTGCTATAAATTCTATCGACTGACAAACAAATTGAAACTCTATTTCTGAAAATAAATAGTGGAAATTAACGCGGACCCAACCAGGTTTTATCCCAAGTAGCCCTTGTTGAGTAACACATCGAAACTTTTGAGATCGTTCTTCGCCAATTTTGAGCAATAGATGTCCATACGGTCCCGCACACATGCAACCTGCACGACTTTGAATTCCAAACAAATCGTTAAGAAGTTTAG
This sequence comes from Promethearchaeota archaeon, assembly GCA_019057735.1. The sequence goes on from JAHLWV010000157.1 coordinate 4,633, forward strand.
TAATAAATTTTGGGTGTAAATACTTATTTTCATGCTTAATCATAAATGACACAATAGAAATGCGATTTTCAGGGTCGATTGGTCCTAGAATTTCGATTTTTGAATGTTTAGATAATCGTTCTAATGCTTTTGTAATATAATCTAATTCTTTCGATTCAATATTTTCAATTCCTATAGCATCTTTTAAATCTATAGCTAAGGCTGCTTTAATAGTTTGCAAAACTCCTGGAGTACCTGCTTTCTCCCTGACTTCTATATCTTCTGAATAATCGACTGAAGTCGTGCTTACAAAATCAACAGTTCCTCCTCCAGCGGTGGTTGGAGAGAGCGCATGATCGTAAATTCTTTCGTTAAACACTAAGATTCCGGATGATCCTGGCCCTCCTACAAATTTGTGCGGTGATATAAAAATCGCGTCAAAAAATGTTTCAGAGTCTTTATTCATATTGATTTTCACATATGGAGCGCTCGCAGCGTAATCAAAACATACTAATGCTCCATACTTATGCATTATTCGAGCAATTTCGAAGACGGGTGATTTAATTCCTGTAATGTTTGATGCTGCTGAAAAAGATCCTATTTTTAATCTATCTTTATATTTGGGGTTTGAAACTTGGTTTTCTAAGTCTTTTAAATCAATGTATCCCTCAGGATTGAGTTGTATAGTTATTACTTCAGCGATAGCTTCCCGCCACATAATATCATTAGAATGGTGTTCGTAAGGACCAATGAAAACAACAGGCTTTAACCGATTGATCTCTTTATCATAGATTTTTCTGAAGTCCGGATCTAAAACCTTCTCTTCTGAGGATTTAATCATCAATTGTTCTAATAATTTTTTTGTTGCGGGCGGTAAGCGGATACCTATGATCTCTTGGAATTTGGTTATCGCGCCTGTTGCACCGGTACCAATTGCGATAACTCTACAGTTAGATTCGGCATTAAAAGCTTTTTTTATTATTTTTTCTGCTTGATGTAAGAGGTTCGTCATATGACGACCAGTTACATCGTCTTCCGTATGAGTATTAGCATATTCCCTTTGAATCTTGATTAAATACTTTTCAATGAATTTAAGTGATCTTCC
>JAHLWV010000158.1 GCA_019057735.1 Promethearchaeota archaeon
ACTCTACTTGCGTAAGAATAAATAGTGCTCAATCTATCATCTGATAAGCTTAACATTTTTTCTTGAAGTTCTAATATTTCCATATTTTCTATCACACTCTTTTTTTAATTAATTTGTTTTTATAACTAAATACATTTTAACCAACTTTAGTATTTAAATGCATTGGGAGTTTTTCCTTTATCCATTTTACGAGATTGGGCGAAATTTTAAGAATCTTACTAATTCTGACAACAATTTGATTGAAAAAGGATTTTGTCATTTTTGGGGAAAATAATCCCTCTAAAATTCGTTATACACAAAAAAAAGATCGAAAAACGATGAAAATCTTACTTTTTTTGACTTTTTTCTCACCTATTTTCAAAAAATGTAAGAAAAAAGGCATTATACCTTCCAAAAATGTAGGGGAAAATCCACAATTAAAACATAAATTATTGGAATAAAATTAAATCAATTCAAGAAATGTTTTCGTTCCAATTTTAAACTTTTCTTGGGGAACATTGTCTCTGACTTTTACTAATTTTATAGCGTCATTAGGGCAATTAGCTGCGCAGACTCCGCATCCCAAACAATAATCTTCGTTTATGAACATGTGTTCATCAGAAGAATCTGGCTCGTTAGGAAGTTTATGGTAAATAACACCCATTGGGCATTTATTTAAACAAATTTCGCATTTTGTACAAAGATCATTGTTTATTTTAGGTGTATAGTTGGATGCTAAAGTGGCATAGTATTTATGTTCTTTGGCGGCTACTAGGGCTCCACAATGACAGATACAACAATTACATACGAATAAGGTAGATTCAATGCTGCTGTCGGCAACACAATGGTGAATTAATCCTGCCTTTTCTGTTTTTATAAGATATTCAACCGCTTCTTCCTTATTAAGCTTTGGTGCTCCCCGTTCAATGCTTGATCGAGCTCCCTCTCCCGCTAAAAAACAACCCATTTCTGGTGATGCCACCTGACATGGATCTCCGGTGTACTCGGCAATTAAGCGGCATTGACAAGGGATGACTGTGAATATGTCGTAATTATCAATTACTTGAGACATCAATTCGTAAGGCAAAATTTGAGATTCGACATCAAGAGATTTATCAATCTTAATTAATTTTTCCTTAGCGTTAATCGGTAATCGCGGTCTAAAAAATTTTAAATTTGTTTCAACTAAGAATGGTGGTAGAAAGCTCTTAAAAAACCATCTGAATAATTCCGCTACTTTCGTTAAATTTTCCTCAGAATCGGTCCTCCTTATAAAATATCTTTCAAAGATGCCGGGAAGAATTGGAACTAAACCATACCCATTATCTACTTTAGCAATCGTACCCTTATCGTATAACCCATCTAAAATAGATATCAATTCATCTCTTGAAATTCCTGTTGATTCTTCTAAACTTTTAAGCGAAGTATATTTATCCGCGCCTTCAAACTTGGAAATGATTTTAATCTCCTCTTCGTTCCATAAGATTTTCATCAGTTCAAAAATTTTCTTATGTTTTGGTGCGTATAAAGACCCGAGACTTAATTTTTGTCTTACAATCTCATAGTTATCAATTTCCGACATGAAGTTATTAAAGGTTTTCTTGTTTAAATATTTAGTTTTAAATCAGAAATCAAAGGGATTGATTTCATTAAAATTTTAAATACAGAAGCAAAAACTACCTAATTTTAGTATAGTTGTAAATATAGATTCGATATTGAGACTTTTACTTTTTTTACTTTTTCGATCAGAGATTTTATGTTTTTGATCTCCTTTTCTTTTGAAACAATTAATTTTAATTTATTTCGAAAATTTCATCACTTATGACTACAATAACTAGTAAGAAACCTTTTTCGGAAGTTTTGAGTGTTTTAAAGAATGTAAACAAAATCGCTATAGTATCTTGTGGTTCTTGTGCTGCCTTGTGTCAAACAGGAGGCACTGAGGGCGCTAAAGAAATGACTGAAAAGTTAGAAAAAGAAGGATTTACAGTTACAGTCGCTTATACATCGGACGAAGCATGTGATAATCGATTGATGCTAAAGGATCTTCGAAAAATTGATGCGGAGCTTCAAGAATCTGATGCGATTTTAAATCTTTCTTGTGGTAATGGCGCTCAATCAATCCTTAAGGTTTTATCACGCAAATATCCTCTGATGCCAGTATTTTCAGCAAACAATACTCAATTCATTGGAATGACCGAAAGAATTGGAAGGTTCTATCAGCGATGCTTAGGGTGTGGAGACTGTTTATTAAACGAGACAGGTGGGATCTGCCCAGTTACAACTTGTGCTAAGGCGTTAATGAACGGACCATGTGGAGGTATGGTTGATGGTAAATGTGAAGTCGGAAATTACGAGAAGGATTGTGGATGGGTATTAATCTACAATCGTTTGAAAGATTTAGGACAATTAGAGAACTTTTCGAAATTGAGAGAACCAAGAGATTGGACTGAATCTGGTCATCAAAGAGAATTAGTTTGGAGGTAGAGAAGAAAATGACAGAAATAAAAACATATTCCAAATTAGGAGAAGCTATTGCAAAGGGTGAATTTGTTCTAACAGGAGAACTCGAGCCTGAAAAAACAACGGATCTTTCGCATACTTTCCAAGAAGCCAAAGAGATGGCTCCTTATGTTATTGCCGCAAATGTGACAGATAGTCCCTTAGGAATTGTAACAATTAATTCTATGGCTGCAACGCATTTAATCCAAAAAGCAACCGGTTTAGAATGCGTTTGGCAAATGACTGTAAGGGATGTTAACAAGTTAGGAATTGCTGGAATGATAATGGGCGCACATGCTCTAGGGATACGCAACGTACTTGCCCTTACGGGTGATCACACTGCCTTAGGCGATATGCCCGAATCCAAGCCTGTCTTTGATCTTGACTCCGCAACGCTTATAAAGTTAGTGAGGGATATGGTTGATACAGGCACTATTAACGGAAATGAAATCGAAGCACCTCCAACACTACATGTCGGTGGGGCCGCCAATCCTAATGCTGAACCAATGGGTGCAGAAATATTAAAAATCGGTAGAAAAGCAGAAGCAGGTTGTGAATTTATACAAACTCAAGTTGTTTACGACCTCGATCGCACCATAGAGTTTTTAACAGAAATTAGGAAGTATAAAGTGCCGATATTTCTTGGAATCTTTCCTATGAAGAGTTATGGCATTGCTAAGGGTTTTGACACCTTTGTTCCTGGTGTAAGTGTTCCTAAAGAGATTCTAGCTAAGTGGAAGAGCGTGAAGACAGAGTTTCCTGATAAAAAGCAGCGTAAAGAAGTATACGATCAATATAATTACGATTTCTTTAAACCCTTCATATCAGAATTGCGGAAAAAAAACCTTCTTGACGGAATTCATTGTATGGCTGTCCATTATCCTCGGATTTTTCCAAAATTAGATAGTATTATCAACGGATAAATTAAAAGAATACACACATTTTTATTCTTTTTTTTTTTTTATTAAACAAAAATATTACCAGCTTTAATGTTTTTAACTTTAAGATTATAGTAAAGATATATTTCACAAAAGATATATTTAAAATAAGAAATGTTCGCAATAGATTAATTAATTTTTAAGTGTTTTTATACAAAATGGTGGATATAAATACGATTAAAAACATTACAGTTGTAGGAGCAGGAGTTATGGGTTATGGAATTGCTCAAGTTGCTTTAATGGCAGGCTTTAATGTAATATTAGTTGATGTTAAAGAAAATATCGTTAACAATGGTTTGGCTAAAATTGAAGAGGGTTTAAAAAAAGCTCAGATAAAAGGTAAGCTAGACGAAGGAATATCCATTTCTAATATCATGGCAAGGTGCAGAATATCAATTGATTTATCATCTGCAGTAAAAGAGAGTGATTTCGTATTTGAAGCTGTTGTAGAAAAATTAGACATTAAAAAACAAATTTGTAATTTAGTTATGGAAAATTCACCCCCTCACTGCATTTTTGCTTCAAATACTTCTACTTTTAGAATAACAGACATAGCCGCTGATTCAATTAAGCCAGAAAATGTTATTGGAATGCATTTTTTTCTCCCCGTTGTCCTTCAATGTTGTGTTGAAGTAATGAAGGGCGAAAAAACATCTGAAAGAGCTTTAGATATTGGTGTTGAAATTGGAAAAAGGCTACCCTGCCTTAAAGGAAAACGTCTCTCAGTTCGAATTGAGAAAGAAAGTCCTGGATTTATTGCAAATAGGCTACTTATGCCCCCAATTATTTATCTTAGCTGGATTTTCGATCGCGCTTTCGAGAAAGGCATTCCATGGGAACAAATTGATGCCGATGCAGGAGCAAGAAAGCTAATTCCAATGGGACCATGCGAACTAACGGACTATCTTGGTGTAGATACTACTTATAATGTTTTAAAAAGTTATGAAAAGATATTTTCTCCAGATTTTGCCCCAGGCAAAGTTCTTACGGATCTTGTGACAAAGGGATATTTAGGAAGAAAAACAGGACGAGGATTCTACGATTGGACGGTGGGAAGACCAAAAATAAATTTAAATAAAAAAGCGGGAATTTTAAACCCGGAAATGACAATGGCCATTATGTTAAATGAAGGATGTAAGCTGTTAGAAGAAAATATAGTTTCTGGATATAAAATTATTGACGATGTAATGTTGGCTGGAACGAGTATGCCTGGCCCGTTTAGCCCTGGTAAAAGAAATTACGAAAAATGGTCTAAAATTTTAGAAGACTTCGTGGAAATAAGTGATAAAAAATACATTAAACCTTGTGAGTTAATGAAATCTGGCGGTTTTATTAATATGCGAAAGTAATTCATTAAAATTTTACTGAGAATTAATGAATATTCCAATGGAAGCATGTCTCAATCGATCTCGTTTTACTATTATCTTTAACTCATTAGTAAAAACTTTAAAAATGATAGATGTAGAATTGAATTTATGGAGAAATTTGATTTAGTAGTTGTTGGATCTGGAGCGGGGCTAAGTGTTCTTAATTATGGACTTCAAATGGGATTAAAGTGCGCTCTAGTTGAAAACGCGAAACTTGGAGCGACATGTTTAACTCGAGGTTGCATCCCATCAAAAGTATTGGTTCACCCCGCAGACTTAATAAGAGAAGCAGAGCATGCCACTAAGGTAGGGATAAAATTTAGAGTCGAAGATATTGATTGGGACTTAATTGGTAAAAGAATGTGGAGCCAAATTGATGAGAGCAAGGGAATGGAAGAGGGGCTATCGCATGTGCCAAACCTGAAACTCTATAAGGGAATAGGCGAATTTATTGGAGATTATGAAATGCTGGTTAAATCTGTAGGGTCTGATAAAATTATCGGTCACTTTAAAGGAGAGAAATTTGTCTTAGCTTCTGGTGCCCGTTCTTTTATTCCCCCTATACAAGGTTTAGACGAAATCGAATATATAACAAACGAGAATTTCTTTGGTGATAAATTTCCTAAAAAGCCGTGGGAAAGTCTAATTATAATTGGAGGTGGGGTTATTGCCGCTGAATTTGCTCACATTTTTTCCGCTTTTGGCACGAAAGTAACTATTGTAGAGATGTTACCTCGCCTAGTCATGACTGAGGAACCAGAAATAAGCGAATTCTTGGAGCGTAATTTTAAGAAACATATGACTGTGTTAGTAAACCATAAGGCGATTAAAGTAGGAACAAAAAAGAAATTCAAAACAGTTACAGTTCAAAATGTTGATAGTGGAAAAGAAATTGAATTACAAGCCGAAGAAATTTTAGTTGCTGC
>JAHLWV010000159.1 GCA_019057735.1 Promethearchaeota archaeon
TCTCTTACTGTGAGAACATTCATTTTACAATTCGGACAATATTTTGATACCATATACATTACCTCTTTCAATTATTATCATTTATTTCTGATTACTTAATTTAAACATAAATTTGATAAATAATAAAAAATCTGGAGTCCAGTTTTTAGCCAATTGTTTTGGGACAAAAATATATCAAAAATAAAATTCGTGGAGTTAAAAATAACTAAGTTGAAAAATAAATAAATGAATCTTGTAGTGAGGGTTCAACCACGGAAAATTTAACATCCTTTCAAGTTTATAGCACAGGAAATTTTGGTGTACTTAATATCTTGGTTGATAAGATATGGGTAAACAATAAGAGAATTTATTTTAGGGTAAGAAAAATAATAACAAGCAAAGATAATTACCTAAAAAAAGAAAAATATCCCAATATTTATTCAATTCATCAAGAGGATGTATTTAGCATAAGATGCAGATTATATTTCTGAAAATCTATTAACTAGACTTTTGATCCACAATGGGCACAAAACTTTGCGAGCTCGTTTAGTAGTGGCTCTCCACAATATGAGCAATACTTAAGTTTTGAAATTTCGTTAGCATTAACCTTTATATCACTGTTAACATTGCTAATTTGTGGTTTTTGATTTTTAGTTTGAACATAAGCTAGCGATTGAACACTCTTGTATGATTCCAACGATATTTGCGCGTGACAGTGAATACAACGGCTCTCAGGTTTATTATAATATATTATTAAATATATTATTAACCCAATTCCCCCTGTAAAGATCAAAAGAATTATCATAAGTGGCCAATTTAACGCCTCTCTTACTAACAACACATTTTGTTTGCAAATAGGGCAATATCCTACACGATTTCTTGTTGACATAATTTATCCTAAATAGTTCTTAGGCTTTAAATTTTTAAAAATATATTAAGATAATGTAAAAATAACCACTTTAAAATTTTTACCGCTGATATTTTCAAATTCTAAAAAGCTGTTAAATAGTATAATTCTGGCAAAATAATTTGATAAAACTTCTTAACAACCTAAAACTTAGAATTGTTATGCTTCCTATTATTTAATGTAAAATAGACATATTTTTACAATTAATTTTTATAGATTCAAATAATAGAAATACATGATAAAAACTATGCAACAAACATTATTTATCGTCCTCGATGGAATTGACGGCGCAGGAACTACGACTCATAGCAAATTATTAGCGGGATTTTTATCCTTAAAAGGGTTAAAAACTTATTTAACTCGAGAACCCTCAAGTAGCGAAATTGGGAAGTTATTAAGAATATATTTAAAAGACGAAAGAATTCCTGCTTCCACTGATGCTCTGTTATTTGCTGCCGATAGAGTTCTTCATTATAAAAACGAAATAAAAAAAAAATTAGAAGAGGGTTATATAGTAATATCGGATAGGTATATAGAATCCTCGATTGCTTACCAATCAAGTCAATCCGATGAAATTACCATCGAATGGATAGAAAATTTAAATTTATTTGCTGGAGAACCAGATATTACAATAATTTTGGATATAGATCCCAAAATTTCATTATCAAGAAAAAATCAAGAATTTTTAGAGAAATTCGAAGACACTTCATTACTAGATAAAGTAAGACGAGTATACCTTACTCGTGCTGAAAAATTAGGATATTCCATAATAGATACCAACAACATTATCGAATTAGTCCAAACTGAGATTCAAAAAATCGTTTTGAATAAATTAAAAGAAAAAGGGTTTGTTATTAAAAAATCAAGAAATTGAGCGTGAAAATAAATGAGTCATACAATCGCTGAAAAGGTTTTAAAAGAGCATTCAAATCTTAAAGAAATTTCTCCGGGACAATTTGTAGATTGCGATATTGATATGATAATGGTACACGAACAATTGGGTGGAAGAATTCATTTAGAATATAATAAGCTTGGAATAGACTATATTTGGGATCCTGACAAGGTTTTTTTTATATTAGATCATTGGGTTCCTCCTCCAACGATTTCCTCAGCTCAAATGCACCAAGACGCAAGAAAATTTGCTGAAAAATATAAAATCTCTCATAATTATGGGTACCAGCTTGATAAAGGAATATGTCATCAAGTACTACCTGAAATGGGTTTTGCAAGGCCAGGTATGTTAATTGTTGGTTCTGATAGTCATACGACAACCTATGGGGCTTTTAACTGCCTTTCGACGGGGATTGGTGCTACTGATGTTTCTGTGGTGTTTGCTACTGGTAAATTGTGGTTTAAAGTACCTGAATCAATCAAGATCAATTTACATGGACGCTTTGAAAAAGGAGTAATGGCTAAAGATTTTATATTGTCGCTGATCGGAGATATCTCCACTAAGGGGGCCTTATATAAATCTTTGGAATTTCATGGAGATGGTGCTAAAAATCTATCAATAGATTCGAGAATGACAATTACTAATATGGTTGTAGAAGCTGGTGCTAAATTCGGGATTTTTCTCCCAGACGATAGGTTGAAGGAATGGTTAGCAAAGCGAACAAGTAAACAATATAAAAATGTTGTTCCAGACGAAAAAGCAGAATATCAGCAAGAATTAAATTATCAATTATCAGAAATTACTCCAACGGTTGCAAAACCTTCCAACCCCGGAAATATAGCTAAAATTGAAGAAGTCGAGGGGATTGAAATAGATCAGGCTTTTTTAGGAAGCTGTACTAATGGTAGAATAGAAGATTTAAGAATAGCGGCTAAAATTTTAGAGGGAAACAAAATCCATCCTAAGGTTCGAATGATAGTAACTCCTGCTTCAAAAGAAATTTACTTACAAGCCTTAAAAGAAGGATTATTAGAAATTTTTTTACGTGCTAATGCTATAGTTACTAATTCGACTTGTGGTGCGTGTATTGGGGGACATTTAGGGGTTTTAGGCCCTAATGAAGTATGTATTAGTAGCACAAATCGTAATTTTAAGGGTAGAATGGGGGATCCAACTTCAGAAATTTATTTGGCATCACCCGCTACGGTTGCTGCGACAGCTATAAATGGGAGCATAAAAGATCCACGGGGGATGATCTGATTATGGATTTAATTAAAGGGTATGCGTATATTCTGGGTGATGACATTAGCACTGATGATATCGTTCCAAGTCATACTCTGACGATGAGAGATTCTAATGAAATGGTTAAACACACATTAGAGTTCATAGACCCGCATTTTTCCAAAAATGTTGACAGAGGAAATATCATTTTCGCTGGAGAAAACTTTGGAACCGGTAGTTCCCGCGAAGAAGCTGTCCATGTCTTTAAGCTTTTAGGTGTTAAGGCTGTTGTTGCTAGATCTTTTGCAAGGATATATTTCAGAAATCTTATGAATAACGGTATACCGGCTATTAGTTTAAAGTGGGACTTAAACCAGTTTGCTAAAGAAGATGCTGTAGAAATTTCATTACTAAAAGGGATTATTATTAACAAATCAAAAAAAATTACTCTTAACTTTGAAAAGATTCCAGAATTTTTAATGAATATATTGGAGAGCGACGGCGTAATTAACCAACTAAAAAAATCCCTTAAATAACCACTATTTTGTTAGATTTTCTATTTCTTTTTCAATAGTATCAATTCTTTTTTTAGCTTTAGTAAGTATCTGAGTCTTTCCATATTTGGAAAACCACTTTTCAAATCTCTGTTCTATCGAGACTTCCTTTGTACCAGCTATATATTTATCAGCAAGACAGATAATCTTTTCTTCAAGAGTTAATGGCATATAATCTCTTTCTGGTAACCCTACTTGTTTGGCATCTTCTTTATCTAATCCCCCTAACATATGGGTTTCGCAAATTCTTGAGAGACGCTTTGAAAACCCTCTTTCTTTTAAGATATTAGCTCCAATTATACCGTGTTTGAAATCATGAGTTTTAGATCTACCAATATCGTGTAAAATACCACCAATTTCAATTAAATCCTTATCAATGTCTTTATCATTTATTTTTTCTGCTATTTCTAATGCTTTTTCCGCAACTTTCAAAGAATGACGCCTTACATGATAAGAAACTTTTAAAATTTTTAATAAGTCAAAAGCAAAATCGCTATTAGGTAGAGTTTCTTCACTTGCCATTAATTTTTAAGAATTAATTATTTACTTTAAGGTTTAGTTATTCAATTGAGCTTTATATATAATTCTACCATTTAAAAATAGGATGATTTCTAGAAAGCTGATTTTATTTAATAAACTTCTTCATATGGTCCGCTGATAAAACCTCCGATTAGACCACCAATAACAGCTCCTAAAATAGCGCTTAGAATTCCTCCAACTGTTACAGAAAGCTGAGCTCCTTGAAACAGAGCCATTAAATCTTCTCCAGAGATAACACTTAATAACATCCAAATTAAAAATCCAATTATAATTACTAAACTACTTGCGATAACCCCTCTTTTTAAACCTTTTGAAATAGTCCCGCTCACATAACCAATAAAAATGCAAGCTAAAACCTGAGGGGCAAAAAATTCAGCGATCGAGGGTGTTCCAGTAAAAAAAGCAAGTAAATCAAACTTAAAGTTCGCTCCTATTTGTAAAATGATTACTTTTAATATGTCAGTTTGTAAATAAATCTGTATTTGAATGATAGTGGCTTCCATATTAAAAAAGAAAACTGTGAAAAAGCTAAACACTATACCAACAATTATACCTAGCACTAACCGATACGAAACCATTTTCAATTACCTTGTTAGAATTATTAGGGACTATAATAAACTTAATAATTGTGATGTATTAAATCTTTAGTTATAAGAGAATTAAAGGAATGCTTTTAATAAAATATTAAAATTATGAAGTTTTATTTAATTTATCACGATTATATTTGATATACTAAATCGCTTACTTTAGGGTATTTAATTTGGCTAAAAAAAAGAAAAAGACCGATTCTAACGAGGATTCTGAAATAGAAAAAGAGGATAATAACACCTCAGATTTAGAAAAAGAATTCGAAAAAGAATTTGAGGAAGATTTTGAAGATGAATTGGATTTAGAAGAGGAACTTGATTTACTCGATACAGATGATATGGACGCTGATGTTGGAGAAATCGAAAAGATTGTCGATAAAGATGAAGAAAAAAAACAGTTATACCTAAGTACTGGTATTCACATTGGAACAAAGTTATTATCTGGTGATGCTAGGCGATTTATTTATAGACAAACTAATTACGGGTTGTACGTAATAGACTTAACTCAAACCGACGAACGCCTTCTCGCAGCTGCTAAATTTCTTAGTAAATATGTGGAAGAAGGTAGCGATAAGGTAATTGTTTCATCCGTTAGAAGGTACGGAAAAGAACCCGTGAAACAATTTTGTAAAGTGCTCGGGTGTCGAGCAATTACCGAACGGTTTATTCCCGGATCTTTGACAAATCCTATGATAGACGATTACATTAAAGACGCATCGGTTGTAGTCATCGTAGATCCTCACGCTGATAAAGTTATCTTAAGGGAAGCCAAATTGGCTCGAATTCCTGTAGTGTCATTGTTTGATACTGACGATATCCTTGACGGCATCGATCTCGCAATTCCCGCAAATAATCGAGGGAAAAAAGCGTTAGGACTCGCTTTTTGGTTTTTGGCAAGACAGATTTTGCTGGAATTGGGTAAAATTTCAAGTGAAGACGATTTTCCTTACACGTTGGAAGAATTCACTTCAAAAATCGTACCTGTTTATCGTCAAGAGAACGCACCATCG
>JAHLWV010000020.1 GCA_019057735.1 Promethearchaeota archaeon
GTCCTTATACTCTCCCTCAAAATATCGAAGGACAAATGGTTAATCTAGATGTCGAGGTTTACGACTCGCTAGAGAATGAAGCTAATATGTCTTATTCTTGGTACCAAGAATACAGAGTTTTAATATCGAACGATAAGCGCCCTTCAATATTGTTAGACGATGGGGATTACCGCTTTACTCTAAATGTTACAAATCAAAACGGTCAAGTTGCTTCGAAAAATATTACCCTTAAGGTAAATAATATCGCTCCAGAAGTTTTCGTTTCAAATTATGTATATAACGGACCAAGTATCGATGTAAGGGATGACGCAAAATTAGAACTAAGCGCTTACGGTTACGACAGCTTATTCGATGTTAATAGATTAAAATTCTATTGGACGATCACCGATGGAGATGCTACATATACATTTAATGACACGATCGGGAAAGCAACTAGCACGATGACTTTTAGTTGTACAGATACTGCGATATATAGAGGGGAAGTGAAAATAGTGGATCCGTCCGGAAAGGAGAGCGTGGCAATTTTCTTCGTTAATGTCATTATCGACAACAACAAAAATAGCGTTCCAGATATCATCGAACAACTTTTAAGCTATACGGGCGAGTCTATAGAAACATTCTCCGATGCCGACAACGACCTCATCTCTGATAAGTACGAGCAATGGATACTCCACACTAATTTTGTCAATCCCGACACTGATGGAGATGGACTTTGTGATGGACTGGATTCTTCTGGAATTGGAGAGCTTTCCATTGGGACAAATCCGTTAAACGAGGATAGCGACTATGACCTACTGAAAGATTCGATAGAGTTTTATGGATGGAATGTATCTATACAGTTCTTTGAAGGTTCGAAAACTTTGTATGTCTCTAGTGATCCTTTAATTTTCGATACCGATAGCGACGGTTTGTCAGACTACGAAGAATATCTAATTGGTAGTAATCCCAGGTTAAAAGATTCGGATGGAGATTTATTAGAAGACTCGATAGATCCGTTTCCTATTAATTACGATCAAGACGGCGATTTTCTATCGGATAAAATAGAGATAGACATTGGAACCGATCTTACTAATACTGATTCTGACATGGATGGAATTAAAGACGGCGAAGAGTTTTATGGGTGGGGGCTTTTAGGGTTTAAAATTAACCCTTTAGATGCAGATTGTGACAGAGATTTTGCTTCCGATGGCTCCGAAATGAAATTTTATACAATAAAATTAGAGAATCCTAATAATAATGAGATTAGAGTAAATGTGTCAGATCCCGTTTCATTACACTTTCCATACATGTTCCAAAAAGCAGCAACCGCCCAAATATCAGTAGCTCTCTCCTTTGGAGAACATGGAACAAGTCAATCGGGAGAATATGGTATTAAAGATGAAAATGTGAAGAACTTAACCGTAACAATTCGCCACGAAGGATACAACGCTATTTTATTCGAAACCACTACAAATAGAACGAGATATTTCTCACATGTAATTGATGTTAGCAAAATCATGAATAATAACTCTCTTTGTTTCAACTACTACGGAAATTATATTCTAGAGGTGAACGATCCTAGCGCCGGTTGCCTTGTGGAACAATTTGAGCTCGAATTTTGTAGATATCTAGACCCCTACGACGAGGATTTTGACAAAGATGGAATACTCGATGGAGTAGAAATGAATTTGCTCGTAGAGGGAACGCAGAAAATCGATGTGAAAGATACATTTAACAACACTCAGCGAATTATTAATTCTACAAAATTTAATTCTAATACAACTACGACATATCGATTGGAAATTCCACAAATCGGGAGAGTATTTAGCGCAGAACTTCATCTAGAGTTTGAATCTATCGGGTTAATCCAAGCAGGTACAATCATAGAAGTCGAGCTCGCTAAAAAATATTTAGACAATAGATTGGAAAAATCCACTCTAATCTATATTCACCAACAGAGCAACTACGACAATTATGAAACATACTCTGGAACATTTGATTTATTTGAGTTGCTCCAAGAAAAGGCAATATTGGATGTGTATGGGGAATATTCCTTTACTGTTAGTCTAGAATCTTCGGAAGCGAACCAAGACCAGCTCACCCTCCTCGAGTTTTATATCGAGATGGATACCTATATCGAAGCAGGACCGCTCGATACACATGCTTGGCTAACAGATCCAGCGCTAAATGACACGGATGCCGATGGATGGAGCGATAGTTATGAAATTTTCACTACAAACACTAATCCTCTCAATAAAGATACGGATGGAGATGGTGCAATTGATCCGAAGGATAGAGATCCCCTCAAAAATATTATACTCGAAATTACCCCGATCTCCGCTAGCTATCGAAATCAAATGTGGCCTACCATAGACCCATTGCTCAAAATTGGTATGTATCTACAGATCAACGACATTATAGATCCCTATGGGTTAGACGAGAATAATAAAGTAGGTTTTTTTACTACTAATAAAAGAGCTACAACCGACATCTATGAAGATTTCTTGTATGTCACCTATCAAACTGCTTGGTGGAACACTGGCACAGGTTATCGTTATTATATCGACATTAGCGACGATATTACGGCACAAAGCAACGAAGTACAATTTTTCTTCACTTTATGGGAAACTATACCATTCGGAGATCTCAACCGCTTCGACGGGAATTGGTATTCTGATACCTTTGATCTCGAATCTACCGAACTAACCCAATTCCTAGGTGTGCAACATACTGGAGCTTTAGGAAGATCTGACGAGATTTCAGTTGTAGTAACTAAAATCGCAGTAGAAAAAGCCAATACCATCGCTATCTATTCGGAGAATTATACTCTATTCAATGGCCATTACCAATATCAAGAACGAATGAACGTCTTCCAACTACACATAACCGATTCTGGAGTAGGCACACCGTTCGTTCAAGGAGCAAACGCCATCGTAATCCCTACAAGCTTGTTCACCAAAACTAAACTCAACGCGTTCATTGAAAACGGAAAATTGGACCAGACCGTACTCTACAGCGATGTTGACGGAGAACTTGAGTTTTACTCAGTAGATCGAGACGGTAATATCGTCGACGACGAATGCGGAGACGCAGATTTCGTGTTTATTCGATTCGAAATCACCTCCCAAGAAGCGATGGAACTACTTGAATTGCTCCTAACCTGTGCGGTTAACCAATCCCTCGACGAAAATAACCAAACAATTACCGATCTCGATACGGTTTATTGCTGTGTGTCAACCAAATTAAATGGAACAAACGCGATGCTGTTAAATGTGCCAACCACCGTCTCGAAATTTATCTTGTGGGGTGGCGGGTATGAAGATTCAACCTATGGCAGCGCACCAAATCCCTATAATCCGATCTTCCTTTGGCTATTCCTCATCCCATTACTTATTCCAACCGTCGGATTAATCATGATTTTCTCGTTATCCATCGCAAGTATCACTCAACTCAATAACAACAACGCTAACGGAATCGGACTGATGATACTTACCTTCCTTGCTAACCTTGTTTGGTGTCTCATCCGCGCAGCTCTAATTGTCGTTGCTTACATTCTACTTGCCATCGAAGTATTAATTATTTCTATCATATTTCTAGGAATCGGGGTAATTCTCGATATCACCAGTCTTTTTAGTGGAATTGAATGCGAATGGGGAATTAACTGGGCGATACCCTACGGAGTAAATACCAAAATCGCTTATATCGAACTGAAAATGTTCGATTATGAAGTTGCTGTCATAGCTTATATAAATTGGACCTACTGGGAATATTTTGATATTTACTTTCCACTCCTTACCATGGACTCCAAACTCGGTTCGCTTCTAGACGATGTTATTGGGGCCAGAAACAATATGTCTACTCCACCCGAGCTCGGTTGTGGATACGACCACATTGGAGGGCTTAGATACGATTTTCACGCCGGTTATAGACAACCACAAGGATACCCACCAAATTATGTAAATCTCGTTTTAGTCAGTCCATCAGGGAATATTTATAACTATTCTATGGATATTACTCCAGGACAAACAGCTGACAACTATTATTACTGGGTTAGATTTAACCGCACCATCGACTTCGGACAAGAATTCGATTTCCACGAACGACAAGGGCAATGGCACTATTGCTTTATTACTCAAGCAAGCGTTATAAATGCAACTACTAGATGGCCGAGGGATGGCTATGCAATCGGTCCATTATTTCACGATAATAGAAGCTATTTCATAAGTTCATACTTAGATCCGTACTCGGGATACATCGATTACGAGTTTAACTTTACCGCTACCGGGTGCGACTTCCTTGACGGTCTCACTCCCGAACAAGTGTATCTCAAAATTAAGTGGCCAAACGAAACGATAAATACCTTCCCAATGAGTCTAGCGTCTACTTTCGCTTACGATGAGATGAGTTTTAATACTTATAGTAGAACACTCAATTTTTCGAACTACATTTCTATCGATAAGCCAACAACTCTTAACTACTATTACGAAGCCATTTTTTCCGATGGTTCGGTGTCCGTCTTATGGGATTATCAGCCTATCGATGAAAATCCTGACAGGGATGAATACAACGATGACGGCGAGGATTTAGAATATGTTTTGTGTTGGTATGAGGGTCCATTGCTTAAACCTAAAATCACAGGAAGCAACAAAGCACCCATCATCTGGAATTGGTATGTCGAAGATTTAACCTGGAACCGCCTAATGAGCGATGATTCTGATCTTCAAGTGTTAGCCCCCGTCTCTGACGAATTTATATTGCGCTTTTGGATTTATGTTGAAGATCCCGACGGAACGCACGAACAACATTGGAACAATGGATTCGAATTCGTGCCAAAACTTAGTCTTATTAATCTCGATAATCCCGACGATCCTCTAAATCCAATCGATATGAAATGGACCGGAGGACACTATGGACCAGGACCCGAAGGATACGATGAATATTTTATCGATGTTTTTGGAGATGGATATTATGCTTATAAATACGAACAAACTTCCGATTTGGTTGAGTGCAATTTTACTTCCGGGGCGTGGACCTTTGCCTTCGAAGTAGCAGACAACCAATCTCATGTTACAAGAGAACTCCCAAATAATAAAATATGGCACGCAGGAAGCTTTGAAAACATGAAAAACACATTTTTCTACGGACACCCAAACGGAATTGGAGTAGAAGGCATCGTTGGTAGTATTCTCATATCAATAGGATACATGGTAATGGCTTACTGTGCATCCTCTCAAGATACGAGATTACAAATTGCCGCCCAAGTTATCGCTGCGAGTATCGCGGTATCGGATATTGTCTTAAATATCGTCGCCTTCAGTAACTTTGTGTTCGCTACAGACGACATGGGCTCGCTCGTCGGACTCGGTTGCCACATGTTTATGAAAAGCATCGGATTTCTAATCGCCCTCAGCCTTTCAAAAAAATGTGTTGGTTCCCTTAACTTTAACTTTCTAAATACATTTTCGGGATATTTAATGGCATTAATAATAATGGATTTAAACTGCGACGTAATGGGGATCAATTGGGAAGATGATGATGAGGGAATTCTTGTACCTTCTCAAGATAACGATCCGCCTACATGGAACGAATTACTTGGAGGATATCCGATGATGATTGTTGCGTTCTTCGGCTCGATTGTCGGACTTACGACATCTCTCGTATTAACTAGTGGTGCTGCAAGGACTAGCGTAGGTTCTGAACATATTAAAACCATAATGGTTGTGCACACCATCATTTCCGTCGTACTATCGTCTTTTTGTTTCTTTACATACTTCGCTAAATCGGGATTCTTCCACATTTTATGTGAATAGTCAAATTACGTAGGTCAGACCTAATAAAAATAAATCAAATTATATTTAAAAAAAGAGGTGAAAAAAAAATATGAAAACCAAAAAAGTAAGTATTTTATTCCTAACAGGAATACTTGTTGTAATAACTCTTGAAGTGGTAATTGCTGACGCTTTTGCTTTATCTAATGGTCCAAATTACTGGGGAATGGCTTATCCTGGTAGTATACAATCAAAAACTAGATATAAACATCCAGAATTACCAAGCGATTATATTTTCGGAGCATCATGGGACGATAAATCAATGGGATACGACGGATCACACTATGGAACTCACGATTGGGTAGCAGACGCTAGTTTACGTTCTTTAATAGATTCGTCGAAAAATCCATTGTTTTATCTCGATTGGAGATGGTTAATTACTCCTGATATAGCGCGGAATAAGTGGCCAGCCTGGAAAGCTGATTATGGAGGCCCCTCAGGAAATCATGAAGTAGTAAGAAGCTACATTTCTTATTTATATGCTACGCAGATGCCGGATACTAAAATAACTCCGGAACTACATATTCCCCAAGAAGGTGTCACTATTAAAGATTTAGAAAAAATGTGGATTGGTCAAAAAACAACGCATACATTTCAATTTGAGATCATAGGGGATGGAGTATATGGATTTTGCCCTGTTAATACTCCAAATTTAAATAAAATTAAAATGGTTAGCGAAGAAGCAATTAAATGTATCGGAAAAACTCAAAAAGATGAAGATAATAATATAGTATCTTCTATGCAACCTGAAGGTGCTGCTATTTGGTTGGGGGCCATGACACATTATATAGCTGATATGGTTTCGCCGGCACATTTGCTAAAGGAGTCAAAATATACGCATGTTTATTCTTCATCGTATTATCATAACTGGTTTGAGAATAATCTTGCGAGCGTTACAAAATGGGATAAAGCCTATAAGGCAAGGGGAGGCCCGCAGCAAGGAAATTTCAGTTATGATTATAAAAAAGTAACGCTTGCACCGATTATCCCCATTAAACCTGATATAGCTACAACACTTATGGCAATTACGACTATTAATGTCGCATATAGAACCGATGGACGGCATCAACATATACCTTTAAGTAATAATAACAATCTCGAAGCTGAAAATAGTGGTTTATTTATTAATGAAACTGAATTAAATCCCAGTGTTTATTGGGATTGGAAAAATGATCTAGGCAATATCGGAAGATCAAATAGTATTCATCGGTACTTTTATGATAAGGTTGAGTATTTGCTTTGCTGGGCAACGTATTATACCGCATGTGCCATGCAGTATTGCTATAATGAAGGAATAGAAAAGAGCAATAGTGAAGTATTAAATATTGATTATTTTGTTCGAAATCCTATCTTACCGGGACCCACTTCTGCACGCCCAGAACCAGATTCACAAACTATAATTAATAAACTCCTTAATTTGGTACCTTTAGATGTTAGAGAGAGCGTTTCGAGAAATCTTAAAAACATAGGAGAAATACTTCGTTCAATTACTCTAGCAGGAATTTCCTTTGTATTGAAAGAAGCTGCTAAAAATTTAAGATAAATATTACAAATTAGTTGTTAATTTTCTAAATTTTATTTTTTTCTTTTTATTTTGCTGTTTTGCCCATTTCTCTTTTTTGTACAAACCAACTTTTTTATACAGTTGTATTAGATAATCTAAAGATCCAGATCCTCCATATTCTACTATCGTTCCCCCTTGTTTTTTTATTTTTTTTAATTTCCTATATTTTTTTTTGTCAAGTTTTTTCTCTACTTTATACAAACACAGAAAGGCCCTAATTCCCTTATTATATAAACCTAAATAATTGCAAGCCACACCTAAATTAAATAAAAGTTCTCTATCATTTGGATTATATCTTAAACCGTATTCCGAAGATATCTTTGCTTTCTGATATGAAAGCCAGCACTCATGGTAATCGTGTTCTGCTTCTGCTTCGTCTATATACCTATTGCTGAATAATTGCATTATTTTCACAATTACAGTCTTGCTTAAAACCTCAAATTCTACTAATTCTACAATTTCATTATATAATTTATCAAGTGACAATATGTCGAGATCGTCGTAGAACATTACATCAGTCAAGTAAGGTTGAACTTTCCCTAAAATGCGCTCTATGTGCCCTATACCCATTTTTTCTTTTTTATAAAAATCAAATTGTGAAAATCTATTATCAAAAGTACTTTCAAATATAGAAATTAACTCTTCAGCTTTATAATTTGTACTTGATTGCAAGGATTTCAATATATCTAATAAACATTTAATGGATTGCTCGTGTTGAAAAACCCATTTCAGAAGGTTTTCTCCTTCCTCTAAGAAATTATTTATAATTACTTTTGCTGCTGTTAGTCTAATTTCTTCACTTAAATCTGATGTCACCAAGTGCTCGTAAAACTCGAAAAACTTGTCTACCTCTAAATTCATCTCGCCTAATAACTCGACCGACCGCACTCGCAAATCTTCGTTGCTACTGCTCTCGATAAATGATTTTAAATAGCCAACCGCCACAGCCTTGTCTAACTCCTTGCATTGATACTTACGATGTATCTCAGTCGGATTTAAATCGGACATCTCATAACCTAAAAAGTAATTGCGATTTATATAAACAAAGAGGCAAGCTGAACACAAATTTATGATTGTAAAGATAAAGTTACAATTTACTTCAATTGAATCTATTTAAAAAAAAATATTAATGGAAGAGCTAATACTTCAACAAATTAATCCTATCATTAAAGGCTCTTTCTCTAAATTGTTCCCAGAACCGCAAATCATCTAACATAATATTAAGTAGGACAAACTATCAAGAAGAAAAAAGACACTAGTAAAGAAGTCGTATCATTTTAATTGATATTTAAATAAATATGTATGGATAATATATTTGAGATGCCCGATTTTTCATATTTGACACCTGACGAAGTTTATCAGAAGTATAAGAATAAAGAAATCAAAAAATCTGTGGCTATCGCTTTACTAAGAGGAAAAATTCTTAAAAGCAAAAATAGCAAAATTTTGGATAGAATTTTTGACCTTCTTGAGTTATTTGATCTAAATCCAGAGCAACATTATTACCTATTAAGTTTTATGACTGAAACTGATAAAAACATTTACATCAAAGAAAAAGCCTACAGAATCATAATACGAGATTATTTTGAGAGATGTAAAGGCTCGTTAAAATATTCGGTTATAAATGAAAACAAATTTAGAGTGATCTGTGCGATATACACTGAATTAAGTAAGAAAAATACTAGCGACGCGCAAAAACTAATCGACATCTTAGAAAAAAGGTTCTCGTGGAAACACACAAGCTTATATGATGTCAACTCAAAAGAAGCTATGGGATTGGGAATTATTGAACTAATATTTGGGGGCGTTGGAATTGGGGTTACTGAGCCTTGTGCTCTCGGTGAATGCTGTATCAATTTTAGAGCAGAAAATGGTCATGTAGTTAGCTTATTTGCAAATCGAGTGGATATTCCTTTGCTCGAAATTTTACAAATATTTCCAGAATTAAGATCCTTAACGCTTGAAATGAGTTCTATTGATGAAGTCAAGGATATTGGGTATTTAGAGAAACTGGAGCATTTAGAAATAACTTACTCTAATCTATCTGAAATTAAGAACCTAGAAACTCTAAAAAGTTTAAAAACATTGATATTAAACGGAAATGAGATTAAAACAATCAAAGGTCTTGAAAACCTAATAAATTTAGAAAAATTAGAATTAGATGAAAATCAAATTAAAGAAATCGAAAATCTTGAAAATCTTGATAAATTGTGAGAATAACTTGTTTATTTTTGGTATTGATTTTACATTTGATGTATTAGCTGCATTTTGTTTACTTTGTAGCTTTTTAGCCTTCTTCTTATCCAAAAGTTTCTTCATATTTTCGGTAAATTCCTTTTGATCAATAATATCCTTGTTTATTTGCTTTATTAAATATGTTATAATTTCCCTGATAATCTCAGCATCTTTAAGGCACTCCTCGTCGTCTTTTTCATGTATTCCCTCACTTAAAATCCCATGAAGTGTCTTTAACGGGTTAAATTGTTCAGGAAGCAAAGATTTTGGTAGGAGATCTTTTACGAGAGCTATTTTTTCTTGAGCATTCTTACTCTTCTTTGTTTCCCTTAAAGCCATTTCATATTCTTGCTTTTCCCCTTCATTCATAAGTTGGAGTATCATGTCTAAAAAATCATCAATTACTCCTTCTATAACCCGTCTATAATATGTGTTAGCGCCTATGCCATATCCTTGAGATTCACAAATTAAAGCATTTTTAAAAAATTTCAGGTATTCTCCTAAAACTTTCTGAATATTGGGTTCAACAGATATATCCCAAGGGGGATATTGTCCAACTTTCAATATATACTTACGACTTTTATCAATTCTAATAACAAAAATCCTACGATAATAATTACAATGAGCACAAAGATATCGAAGAATAACAACTTGCCCTCCCGAATCATCATTGAAAAAAGAAGAGATATCGGAATAATCGTATTCCATATTAAAAGTTTGATTTGAATTACACTCTTCGCAAAATAAATTGATATTTACTTTTTCTATGTCATCTAATTTGTAGGGAACATTGTATTCAAATTTTCTATATAATGGATATTTTTCAAGGAATTCTGAATCAGGGATCTTATGTTTTCACCTTAAACTTATTATGGATATATAAGAAAACTTTATTATAACTTTGCTTTTTACTTTTTTTTTAAAAGTTAATCATAGAGTTTAAATAGTTTAATACTTATTATTGATATGAAACAAATGGATATTGATCAACAGAATTTCGTAAAAGATCTAATTGAAAATTCAAAAAGAATTAATTCTAAAGCTTTTACATTAACGCGGTGCATTCTTTTAGCAATTATGAGTTATAATAAGGATGGACTTCAATTTCGCGAATTGACATCCCTTTTAAATATTACGGATGGAAAATTGAAGTCGAACCTCGACTTTTTAGGAGATGTCGGATATATAAATAAAGTACAAATCCAACTTGACCAAAGAAAATTGCACATTTACCTCATTACTAAATCGGGAGAAAATGAACTAAAAAAAATTATTAATTGGATTAGAATTTTGGCAAATATTGAGTGTTAAAAGTATGAATGAGATAAATAAGGATTTTGAAAAAGTAATCGCAATTCTAAAGCGTTTAAATTTAAATTTAAAGGACCCAAAACGAGCCACCAACTTTCAGACGAGGTTAGTTATCCAAAAAATTGTATTTTTGAGTAAGTTTATGAAGATTAAGCTTAATAGTTATAACTTTGGTCTCTATAAAAATGGTCCATACTCACCTGATTTAACCGCAGATTATTATCAAAATAATGAATTAATAACTACTTTAGACACTGTTGTTCAATTGACACCAAAAGAGAAAGAAGTCGTCGACAATATCAACGATTTAATATTAAATCATCCTCTAAATGATTATCATCAAGCAGATTTTCTTGAAGCTATTTCCACGGCCTATTACTTTAAATATTATAATGAAGCTTTATTGGACGATGATCTCTTTGAAAAAACAAAAGCAGAGAAACCATATATTAGTGATAAGATAATTGTTATCGCAATTAATACAGTTAAAAAATTATTATTTAAACCAGAATATCTAACTGAAGATATTAGGAAAGAGTTAGCTCTATGGGATAATGTAAATGACGAATAATTAAGAATACGATGACGAAAAAAATATACGAAAAAATAAAACCGGGGGAAATCTGGTGGGTAAACTTATCAAGCAACCTTGACGATACAATTGGGCACGAAACTCAAAAAACGCGTCCCTGTCTTGTAGTTGCAAATTGTAAAGATACTAAGTTTCTAATTATTATCCCTTTTCAATCCAATTTAGATGTTAACCGCCTTCCTCATACTCTTACAATTAAAAAACATCAAAACAATGGTTTAAAGAACGATTCAGTAGCTATTATTTTCCAAATGAGATCGATTGATTATATGAGAATCAGAAGTTATAGTGGAACTATTAGAAATAATGATTTAATTAAAATTAAAAATATAATCAAGGATTTATTGAGTTTATAAGGAAAATTATGTCTGAAAGAGATGGTAAATTAAATACTCTGTTAATAGAGATAGTAATTGGGATTATAGCCGAAATGGTAGTTGTAATACTATTTTCTGTTAATATATTTATACCAATTATCATTGGGATTATTATTTTCATCTTTCTTATTTTAAGGGTAAAGAAAAATGAACTTTTTATCATTAATCGAATTATTTTTATTCTTAAAAAATATGAAAAGATAAAATACAATAATCAAAAAGAAAAGAAGAAAGCTAGGAAGTTTGGAACATTGCTAGATAATGGAAGCGAAAAATTAGAGAAATTGGGATTTAATATTCAACATAATGGAGATACTGTTAAAAATAATTTCTTTGGAATACATCTTACAAGAAAGAATAGATTTATATATCAATTTTTAATAAGAAGATTAGAAAATAGTCAAATTAAAAGACCAGATGAAGCATATTTTTCAGAAGGGTATCCAGAGCCTATGAAAGAAAAAAGTAATGCTCAAGTTTTATATGAATTTATTGAATATCTTAAAAATAAAAAGAAATTCTCAAGAATTTATAAATTTTTGAGTATTAAAAAAAGTAATTCTAATAAGAAACGGTTAAACATAAAGAACAAGTTAAAGAACACATAAAACAAGCAAAACCAGAAAGGAGAAACTTATCTAAATATCTCACTAATTAAGAGATGGAGGTGATATAATGGGCAATACATATATTGATGGTAATGGATACAAACGCTATCGTGATTCTAACAAACTAGTACATAGATATATCGCAGAAAGGAAACTCGGACGAAAATTACGCGCTGGTGAAGTCGTACACCATAAAAATAGAAATAAACGAGATAATAGAAGGACAAACCTTTGGGTTTTTAAATCCCAACGGAAACACTATAGAATCCATAAAAAAGATGAAGAAGAAACTGGAAGATGGTGAAGATAATCAAATTTAATCTTCAACTAAAACTGTTTTTAAATGATCAATTACAAACCTTACTTGTTTTTTGTGAGATAGGTTTTTAGTTCTTTTTCAAATATGAAATCAACATCATAATTTTGAACATATATAGATGGAAAATTACGCCTAATTACAAATCCTTTCTTAATTTTCCATTCTGATTTATCTTCAATTTTGAAGTAGTCTAAAAATAAATTAATATTCTCAGAAACAAATTTTTCTTTTTTCTTGAGTTTTATGAAATCTGAATTCTCATTTGTTAAAATTTTACTAATCTGATTCTTTATATCATAGGGATGTAATTTAAGATAATAATTCTTTGCATCTATTACGAAGATTATCTTAATTGCGGGATTTATAGCAAGAAGATCAATCTCTCCACAATCTGGGAATTTTGGAAGATCTTCAGAAATATTATTGAATTTTTTCAATCTTAAAATATAATTCTTTTCTCCCAAAACATCTTTTACAATCTCTCCACATAAATCTTCAAAACTTTTATCTCTGTACGAATGGATAAGGCTTAAAGCTTGCGATATAGAAGAGTTTGCTGAAATACGAAATGGGAAAACTCCCGAAAATATAAAATGACGCCATAAGTTAAAGCTAACATGACAACATTCATGTCCGAATATGATTTCATCGTCCTTGTTTAATTTGATGAGAGGACAAATAGTTAAACGCTCTTTCTTTTTCAATAGTTTAAGTTGAAGGAGAATTTCTTCATCTCTATAAGATTTGAAATCTAAGCTAAGATACTGAATTATATTACTTATCACTTTTTTTGTAATAGAACTCGATTCTGAGCCTAATACATCTTGAATTCCTTCAAATTGGCTTTTATAATGTATTAGGATTTCGTTTATTAAATCTTTAGTTATGATTCTAATAATGGGAAAAAATCCTTGTTTCTTTGTTTCAATCTCGCCTGTACTTAAAATAAAAAGGATTCTCATCATATCAGTAAAAGTAAAGCCAAATTCTTCTAAAAATGCCGTTTCTAATCCCACTAATAATTTTCTTTCATTATCGTCCAAGATGGACTTTGATTTTTCATTCTGTTTATCTTGATTAATTTCACTTTCAAGGAGACTTCTTGAAATCTCAATTTTACCATCAAATTCCTTATCTATATATGTATCATAATCAAAAGTGGTAGGTTCTTGGATCTCATCAAATTCATAATGATCCTTTATTTGAATTAGATTATCTAATACTTTAGAATGCGTGAAGTCAGATCTTTGTGAAATAATTACCAAGTAGCTAGAAAGTGCTTGAAGATATCCATAATCAATAGCATTTATCTTTTTCCTCCCAGCTAGACCAATATTTAATATATTTTCTATTAAAAATCTGGTGGAACTAGATAAATTCATTATTTCTCCCATTTTTTTTCTAAAATATTTTAAATAATTTAAATCAAGCAATTCATTGCTCTTCATCCCTGTTTCCATTAATAATTGGTATCTTCTTGCTTCAATTAGTTCTAACTCTGCATAAGCCTTTAAGAGTAGATTTAAATCATAAGATGAAATTTCTTCTCGTAATTTCTCGTATAGAAAACGATAAACTTCGTTATAAATATTTTTAGATTCTCCAGGGGAGTATGCTCTTTTTTCAATCGATTTTTCTCTAAAATACGCCTTTACATACTTTATTATTATTTCTTGATCTCCTTGATGGACTTTTTGATAAGGTGGATATGAATTTATCTGAGGATTCCAAGCAGGGGTTTTTATTGCGAGATAATCTTTTTCACCACCTTTAAAATGCATTCTTAAGAAATCTTCAATTTTAAATACCTTTTCTTGTTCAATCAGTTCTGCTTCGAAGAGATCAATGATGCTTCTTAAGAATTGAGAAATGGCATATTTACAATTATCATTTTTTTGTTGGTTTTTAAATTTTTCACACCATAATTCAAAATCATAAAAAACAAGAGATATTAATTTAAAATTAGCATTGATAAAACTTGTAGTGATTATAGGATCATCTAAATTGATTTTTAACCAGATTTCCTTGAACCTTTCAACTTTGGGATTTTTTTTACACATTCTTATAGGAATTAAATATAATCCGTGAAGTTTATATCCAGAATAAGATGCTATTAGTTCATTAAGTGGATTTAAAATTCTTTGAAGATAGTCGGCATACATCGGACCGATTACTCGCATAGCAAATCTGAAATCATCTAGGTCTAAATTTTGATTTTGAAGGGGGTTAAAAAACCAAATCAATCTATTTTCAGTTTTTATAATATTTGCTCCTTGAAGGGTATATGTGTCAAAACATTCATATAGATCTTGCTCTTCATTCCATTTCTTTATAAGGTTATATTTATGAGGGTAATCTTTTTCAACTAGTTCATAAATATTATCTTTGTATTTATCAAAAAGGTGCTTGGTGTAATAGTCAATCCAAAAATTAGGACCCAAAAACAACATATCTTCTCCATAATCAGGTATGGATTCGTTACTCATGAGATATACTGCGAGTATATTGATTCCATTAATATTAAAAAGCTTATCTCTATATTGCTCTCTCTCTTGTAAATATTTAATAAATGAATTTTTTGATGGTAACAGTTCAAACATAGAAATGAGATCCTTAAGACTAAAGAGTTGTTCTGAGAAATTCGTTTTGAAATTCATGTCAATTTGATGAAATCCAGATCTTATGCTTTCAAAGACAGTAATGGTTACTATACGAAGTTCTTTTATAGGAATTCTATATGAATGGTTTTCATTTAATACTAAAAATATTTCTTCTTCATTTTGAATTCTTTTAACATATTGCTCCAGTAATTCATGTGCTTCATTTATTCCTTCAGATAATTCTTTTGATAAGGGATTTACAAGCTTGAACAATAGGAGATAATCTTCATAAAATATTTTTAGATCAAAATTCTCAGAAAACATTTCAGTTTTATTCCCAATCGCTATAATAAAATTTTCAGGACTAAAAAAACGACCACTAAGAAATCTAAATCTAGATATCAGATTTCTGATGATGCTAGAGTTTAGGTTCTCTATATCAGAGGAATTTTTAATCACATCAAGAAAGAGGGAGGGGAGTAATTCAAGATGAAGTTGCGGAAGTATGAAATATTGATCTTTCGAAGTCTTGATAAAGAGATGTTTAAAATAATTGCCTTCTTTCAATTTTTTTAAATCCTCAAGTGTTTCAAATGATGATTCTCCAAATTTTAGTACAAAATTTTCATTTGAAACCGATCTAGGAATTAGAAAATGACTACAGAATTTTTCGAGGAATTCTTGAGGGGGGACTTGAAATTCATCTAAATTATAAGATTTATTGGCAAATTCTTGTTTTAAATCAATCAATAATCTTGTTTGAAAGATTAAACTCTGTAAAAATAAGTGTTGAACATTGGATAGTTCACTAGAAGGGGATTGATGGGGTAGCAAGAAAATCCAATCTAAAACGCGTAATGATTCATACGGTCTCTCTGTAATTCCATAAAAAAAAAAGAATTTGCGTTTTCTATAGAAATACGGAATTAATTTGAGCTGATCGAAAATATAAAAATCTTCAACAGCAATATGATTTGTTTTGTCTTTAAAATTTGTAACGAACTCTTTGAAATCATCATAACCTAATTTCTCATCTTGGAACTCATCTTCCTTCATTGAAAGGATTATAGCTATCAATAGTTCAAATCTCAATTGATATTTCTGATTTCCGGGGTAAATTGAGCATGTTTGTATCCATTTCATTAATATTTCAGGCGTATATTGTTTCATCCATTTCTTAGTTTGATTGATGATACATTTAAATTTCTCCATTGAATTCGCCTTTACAATTGTTCAATGTACTAGTTTTTTTGAGATTATCCCACTCATCAAATGCTTTTTCATTATATTCACTCACTTGAGTTCTCTTGGAATCTTTATTCTTATAGGAATATTATTTCATTATTAATAATAACTTTTAGTTTTAAATTCCTTTATTTAAGCTAATTAGTGAAATATTAAAAATAATAATAAAAAGAAAAAAATTGGAGTGTAAAACTCCAGAACATACCTCCTCTATATTTATTCAGTCACGCTGGAGAAAAAACATTTGGATAAAATTCAGATCTTATTGGGAGAATATATTAAAGGTTAAAGTAATGGAATAAAAACACTTAAATTAAAGAATCAAGGAAAATTACTTCTTTTATCCATAAAAAGACATATAATATTAGGTTATAAGGTAAATGCCAAAAAATTCTAAACCAAATCCGTTTTTAAATAAAGGAGCAACTAAAGGGATAAAACTTGAATGTAATGATTTTAAGTACTTTTTGGACATAGTAAGCCTTGAAAAAGAAGAAAGAAACGCGATTCAAAAGGTCTTAAAACAAGCGAAGAGCTTACCCGCTGCTTTAGGGGATTATCACGGTACCTATCAGGGCGGGCTTTATGATCACACACTTTTAGTGACGAATTTAGCCCATCACTTATACGAAGATAGTGTAATTAAAAACCTCGATCTCAATAAAATCGTTCTCACATCTATTTATCACGATTTTGGGAAGGTATCATACTACGGACTAAAAAAAAGCTACCGAACAGGAAAGTGAGTGTGAGACCAATAGAGAGGACAAAAGCAAACAAAAAAAATATATCAACTTTTAAATTAAAGGGAGCCGACAATCATGTAGACGAATGCATTGCGGTCTTGGATAAATACAAGCTTCCTTACGATGAGGAAATCCATAGGACTATATTATTTCATCACGGATGTTTCTCCCTATATGAGCCTTTTGTGCCAAACAGACTTGCAACTATGGTTTATACGGCAGATATTATCGCAACAAGGATACATAAAATTTAAAGTTTAAATTTAAAAAAGAAAAAGTAAATTAACCTTTTCAAAAATAATAAAAAAAAGAAAAGTTTGGAGTGTAAAACTCCAGAACATACCCCCAAATATACTATACTCATCTCACCT
>JAHLWV010000160.1 GCA_019057735.1 Promethearchaeota archaeon
GGGTGAAAATTGATGAAGGGGAATTTAAAACTGATGGTGAAATAGAAGCAGCTGAATATGAAACTGTAGCTGGATTTGGATCTATGCTTTTGGTAGATAACCTCGGCGGAATTCAAAGAGCCAATTACTTATGTAATGACTATGGAATCGATACGATAAGTGGGAGTAGTACAATATCCCTTATCTATGATCTTTTCGACACAGGTAGAATTAATTCTGAAGATCTGAACGGATTAGAACCAAAATGGGGTGAAATTACTCCAGCTCTCGAGTTAATAAAAAAAATTGCTCTAAGGGAAGGAATTGGTGACGTGATGGCTGAGGGTTCCGACACAGTTGGGAAAAAATTCAAGATTCCCCAAGACGACATCGCTACGGTTTACGGAATGGAAATACCCTACCATGATTTACGACGTATGTACGGCATGGCAGCTGGCTACGCTTTAGCAACTCCTCGGGGGCCCTGTCATACCTCTTGTGATGCCTATATGGCAATATTAGGATTACCTTTTAAGGAATTTGGAATCGAATTAAATGTTGATTGGTATCAAGATGATAAACCTATGGCAGAATTTTGCGCTCGTCTTCAAAATTATCGGGCGCTATATGCATCATTAATCATTTGTTCTTTTGCCAATCCTCCTTCCGAGATGATTCTAGAAATCGTAAATAATGCAACTGGGTTAAATCTATCGATGAAGGATTTTAAAAAGCTTGGGGAACGCAATTACATGATTAAACGATTGTTTAATTTAAAGATGGGACTTACAGCAGCAGATGATAGATTGCCAAAAATCGTACTTGATCCCGTTAATGAAGGGGGTTCCGCTGGAAAAACACCAAATTTTCAGCAATTAAAAACAGCATACTATGAATTTCGACAATTCGATAAAGAATCAGGTTATCCAAGTCAAGATAAGCTCAAAGAATTAAGTTTAGATGATTTATAATTTTTAATGCTCTTTTTATTTCTTTTTCAATTTTAATTAGAGCTAACTATTTTTTTTACTCGCCCAATTTCACCACTCTTCAACCTAACTTTAATTCCATGATGGTGAGTAGGAGAATTTGTAAGAATATCTTTGACTATACCTTCCGTTAACTTGCCAGATCGCTGGTCTTTCTTTAATACGATTAAAACTCGAATGCCATTTTTGATGTCTGCTCGCTTTGTTCCCTTCAATTTAATTGTTCAACTCATCTATAGGTCTTTTTTAATACGAAAATAGTTCACTTCATTTTATCTTTTTCCTTTATCTCATTGCTATTTTTCGGGTCATAATAAGAAAAAGTTTTATAAAATTTGAATTTCATTTGGAACATTTTTTAGTGGTATGAAACATTTACTCTAAAATATATATACATATTTATGTTAGGTTAAAGTATGGACATTACTAAAGCAATGAAAATTAAATTACACGATGAATTACCACTTGATCCAGTGTTCGAACAAGGTATTCGTAGGGCTCCTAGTCGTGGATATAACTTAAATCGTGAAGAAACAATTATTGCTCTAAAAAATGCGTTAAGATATGTTCCGGAAAGCTTACATGATCAAATTGCTCCAGAATTTTTAAATGAGTTAATTAATAAAGGAAGAATTTATGCTTACCGTTATCGACCAGCCGAACTCATAAGAGCTAAGCCCATCAATGAGTATAAAGGTATTCTTGAAGCGCGAGCGATACAACTTATGATCGACAACAACTTAGACTTTGAAGTAGCGCTTTATCCCTACGAATTAGTCACATATGGAGAAAGTGGACAAGTATGCGAGAATTGGTTGCAATATAGGTTAATCAAACAATACCTTGAAGTAATGAAAGACGATCAAACACTTGTTGTTATGTCTGGACATCCTCTTGGTTTATTTCCAAGCAAAAGAGATGCTCCAAGAGTAATCATGACCAACGGACTAATGATTGGATTATTTGACACCCCTGAAGAATTTCAAAGAGCTTCAGCTTTAGGAGTTGCGAATTATGGACAAATGACTGCGGGAGGATGGATGTATATCGGTCCTCAAGGAATCGTTCACGGAACCTATATAACTTTACTTAACGCTGGAAGGCTATATTTGGGGATACCCCAACATGAAAGTCTCAAAGGCGTTCTATATATTACCTCTGGTTTAGGTGGTATGAGTGGCGCTCAAGCTAAAGCTATAGAAATCGCAGGCGGTATCGGTATAATCGCAGAGGTTGATAAATCTCGAATTACAACTCGATATGAGCAAGGATGGGTGAGTAAAGTTTCAAAAAACCTTGAAGAAATCTTTAATTGGGTGGAAGAATATAGAACAAAAAAGGAACCGGTTTCTATAGCTTATCAAGGTAATGTAGTCGATATATGGAAATATGTAGTGGAACATGATATTAAGGTTGAGCTAGCCTCAGATCAGACGTCTTGTCACGCTCCGTACGATGGAGGATATACTCCTTTTAGTGTAAATTTTCAAGAAGGTAGAGAATTGTTGAAAACAAATCGAAAAAAGTTCGAAAAACTAGTTAATGAATCATTGCGTGAACAATATAGACTTATCAAAATAATGGTTAATAAGGGAACGAAATTTTGGGATTATGGTAATTCTTTTCTCAAAGCTGTTTATGATGCTGGAGTTAAGGAAATTGCAATAGATGGAGATCCAAAAAATGGATTTATATTTCCCTCTTATGTTGAGCATATCATGGGACCATTATGCTTTGATTATGGATATGGTCCTTTTCGATGGGTTTGCTTAAGCTTACAACATTCCGATTTAATAAAAACCGATCAAGTCGCTCTTTCTTGTATAGACCCAAATCGTAGAGCTCAAGATCGCGATAACTGGAATTGGATTAAGAATGCTGAAATGAACAACCTAGTAGTGGGTTCACAAGCTCGTATATTATATGCTGACATGGAAACACGCATAAAAATTGCTTTACAATTTAACGAATTAGTCAGATCTGGCGAAATTGGACCTATAATGCTCGGTAGAGACCATCATGATGTATCTGGTACGGACTCTCCGTTTAGAGAAACTTCAAATATTAAAGATGGTAGTAATATTATGGCAGATATGGCTCACCATAGTTGGGCTGGAAATATCGCCCGAGGTATGACGATGTGTGTATTATCAAACGGAGGTGGCGTTGGTACTGGAAAGGCTATTAATGGAGGATTTGGGCTAGTTTTGGATGGATCCGCACGCGTTAATGAAATTATCAGAAGTGCTATAGAATGGGACGTAACATGTGGCGTAGCAAGAAGAGCGTGGGCGAGAAATGTAAACGCTTTAGACACAGCGTATAATTGGAATGTAAAGCATGAGGAGAGAGGTCAAATTACTTTACCTTTCCAAATAGACGAAAGCATGGTTAGAAAAATTGTAGATTCAGAAATTGAAAAAATAAAAAATTAACATGATTATAATGAGTAAAGGGTTTAAATATGGGATTGGTCACTTAACCCCTGAATTAGCTTTACAGATTGCTAATGGGGAATTAAGCGGAATAATTACTGAAGACGTTAAATCAAGAGTAATAAGGAACTATGAAACAGTTCAGAAAATAGCTAAAGGTAAAAAAATAGTATATAGCGTTAACACTGGGTTTGGTTCGCTATGCACTACCATTATTTCAAAAGAAGAAACTGGTAAATTACAAGAAAATCTTTTAAAAAGTCATAGCGTAGGTATTGGTGAGCCAATTGAACAAAAATTATCAAAACTAATGATGATTTTGAAAATTCATGCTTTATGTAAAGGATTTTCTGGAATCTCTTTAGAAGTGATCGAACGAATTAAATGGCATATAGAAACCAATATAATTCCATTGGTTCCAGAGCAAGGCTCAGTAGGAGCATCTGGAGATCTCGCTCCTTTAGCCCATTTGTTTTTGCCTCTCATTGGGTTAGGCTATTTATCAAAAGATGGAAAAAATTATCACAAAGCAGCAGAGATACTAAACGAGTACGATTTATTCCCTATGAAATTGCATGCCAAAGAGGGTTTAGCATTGATTAATGGGACACAATTTATGTCTGCACATGCTGTAATGATCTCTGAAAAATTCAGTAATTGTCTCGATAACGCCGATATTATTGGTGCACTCAGTCTTGAAGCATATTTAGGTTCACCTCAACCTTTTGACGAAGAATTAATTAAGTTAAGACCACATCACGGTGCTATGCTTGTAGCTGAAAAATTTAGAAGGTTTCTTAAGGATTCTCAATTTATTGAATCTCATAAAGATTGTGGGAGAGTTCAAGATCCTTATTCTATACGATGCATACCACAAGTCCATGGTGCTTCTAGAGATGCTTTTTTTCACTTCAACGAGGTATTAATATGTGAATTAAATTCTGTAACTGATAACCCTATAATCTTTAGCGAAGAAAAAGCTATAAGTGGAGGTAATTTCCATGGACAACCCCTTGCGTTACCCTTAGATTATGTTGGATTGGCCGCTTCAGAAATAGGAAGTATATCAGATAGAAGAACTTATCTCCTGTTAGAAGGAAAATGGGGTTTACCCGCTTATTTAATTAAAGAATCTGGATTAAATTCGGGTTTTATGATAACTCAATATAGTACAGCAGCATTAGCTAGTGAGAATAAAACGATGTGTTTCCCAGCAAGTGCAGATAATATTCCAACATCAATGGGACAAGAAGATCATGTAAGTATGGGCTCAATTAGTGCAAGAAAGACGCTTCGAATCGTTGATAACCTCGAAAAGATTTTGGCTATTGAACTTTTATGTGCCGCTCAAGCATTTGATTTTAGAAGACCAATAAAATCTAGCGTAATTCTAGAAGCTTGTCATGCTTACGTTCGTCAAAAAATACCCCATCTTAACGAAGATGTAGTTTTATCTGAATATATTAACAATGCTTTAGATATTGTAAAGAGTAAAGAATTAACTAAAATATCAAACAAAGCTTAGAGAAGAGAATATCATGTCTGTAAGATCAACCCCCACACCAAAAAGAATAAAAAGAAGCGATCAAAACAATAATGATAAAACACCTCAAGTGGATTTAATTATTATTCACGCAAATGAACTGGTAACTATGGATACTGCTTACGGTGTTCCGAGAGTGGGTAAAGACATGAAAAACCTTGCTATTATTCCCGATGGAGCTGTAGCCGTTTTACGTAATTCTATTATTTTTATAGGAACAACTCAAGAATTAATAGCAAATTTCCCTCCGAATGAAGAGACAATTATAATCGATGCAACAAATAAGTTGGTAACTCCAGGGTTTATCGATCCTCATACTCATATTATTTTTGATGGTTATAGAGAAAACGAGCTCGAAATGAAACTTGCAGGTATGAGTTATCTTGAAATTTTAGAATCCGGAGGAGGTATTTTAAAGACAGTTAAAGCAACAAGAGAAGCTCCATTAACGCAATTAATTAAAAATGGAAAACCTATTCTTAATCGAATGATGGAATATGGCACAACAACAATTGAGACGAAATCTGGATATGGTTTGGATACAGAAAGTGAAATCAAGTCGCTACTAGCGGCAAAGGAATTGAATCTGGAGCACCCCATAGATATAGTCTCTACATTTCTAGGGGCTCATGCAGTTCCACCCGAATATGAAGGAAAAACAGACGAATACGTAAATCTAATAATTTCTGAAATGATTCCAAGAATAGCAAAAGAAGAATTAGCAGAGTTCTG
>JAHLWV010000021.1 GCA_019057735.1 Promethearchaeota archaeon
AACTTTGTAAATCAAAAATTTTTTTCTTCTCGTTAGTTTTAATAGAAAGGATTATGATAACGACCCTGTTCTCCCCTATCTTGGGAAACCAAGGTTCTTAACTTAATTTCCTTGTCAATTAATCCCTCGATGTGGCAAAGATATTCGTACTCATCTTTAACAACTAGTGTTATAGCAACTCCGAGTTTATTCATACGGGATGTCCTTCCTATTCGATGTACGTAATTCTCCGGATATTTTGGAATATCGTAATTAAATACATGGGATATATTGTTGATGTCTAAGCCCCGTGCAGCCACATCGGTGGCGATCAGTAGATTGATTTTGTGGCTTTTGAATCCTTTTAAAATCTTTTCTCTTTGAAATTGCGACAAGTCCCCCGAAATAAGCTCTACTCTATAGTTGAAATTATCACGGGATTTTAATCTATTAGTTAACCAAGCAGCAGTTTTTTTGGTGTTTACGAAGACCAAGAGATGCTTAGGTTTTTCTCTTCGTAGGACTTTGATGAATGTTTTGAATTTATCGCTATAATTATCTATCATGTAATAGAATTGTCTCGTATTCCTAACCGTTAAGGTATCTCTACTCAAATCAAGAAATTCAAATTTATTTTTTGAGTATTTCTTTACTAATTCTCTGATTCCGTAGTCAAAAGTAGCAGAGAATAGCATAAATTGGAAATTCGTATGGACTTGATCTAAGATATATTTTACATCGGGAGTAAAACCCATATCAAACATCCTATCAGCCTCGTCGACAACAACAAATCTTATGTCGTTTAACCTTAGCTTTCTTCTTTTGTATAAATCGATTATTCTCCCAGGAGTTCCGATGATAATATTTATTCCATTCTCCAATTTCGTTATTTGGTTATTGATAGAAACACCTCCATAAATTGGAAATGCTTTTACCTTTGAATTCCCCAAGTCTCTGATAACTTCGTAAATTTGGGTCGCTAACTCTCGCGTTGGGACTAATATTAAAGCCTCATTGGGCTGATATTTCAAATTTTCGATAATTGGAAGTACAAAAGCTAAAGTCTTTCCACTACCAGTCCTCGCTTGAGCCATGATATTCTGACCCTTTAAAATTAAAGGAATAGACTTTTGTTGGACGGGTGTGGGTTTTGAAATATTAATTTTCTTTAAAGCGGCAGCGTTATCCTCGCTAATGCCTAATTCTGTAAAATTCAATTTATTAATTCCCTAAATAGTTCTTACTTTTTCACTCTTAATCGAGTAAATAAATATTTAAAGAAAGATAAACTTTTCTAAAATTCACTTCTTCGATATATACAGCTCATCGGTTCGTTTTAAGAGTAATTTAAATCTGAAAAACAGCTTTTTTAGTTAAAATATCCAATTTAATTAATTTTGGGTTGATAAAGATTCTTACTTTTTCAGCTGTTATGTTTTTATTGTTGAATACTAAATCTTGTACGATAGAGTGGTATTTTCGAGATTTTTTAGCCAATTTTCTATGTATATCGTTATCGTTATCATATAAAGGAATTGGGAAAGAAAAAGGTCTTTTATGAATGTGTCTGCTTGATTTTATCAACTTAATGTTTTTTGATAATACTGGAGAATTGAAAATAGCACATAAATAATGTGCTTCGTTTAGTGAATTGGTAGAAAAGTAATAATTTTCAGAACAAATAACAATGCCGAGTTCTTCGTTATCAATAACAGCTGATTTTAAACGTGAGCCACTTGCGTTGTAAACCACGATATATTGTTTATTTTTTGCTTGTTTAGTCAATTTGTTCCAATAATTCAAGTTTAAATAGAGCGTATCAATATTACTCGTTCCTTTTTTATTTTTTTTGTAGAAATTATTAATTTCAGTGTAAAAGCTTAGAGCTTTTCTATTATTATTAAGAAGTTTTTCATCCCACTGCAAGGACCTACTCACAGGTAAGAAGACATTTTTAAATTCTTTAATGTAAAAAGGAATCAAATCTTTGTTTAAAAAAGACTTAAATTTAAATTTGCTTTCAATCAATTTCTTCTGAAAGCTATACTTCCAAATTTTCTTAGCCCGCATCGTTACACCCGGATCGGATGAAATTTCTAAGAAATTATCCTTTTCTTTATCAATGTTAAAAAAAACGAGTGCTCTAGGTACTAAAGTTGCTCCTTGAAAGAATTTAGTTTTATAGGGGCTTATTGAAAGCAAATCCAAGAATTTCAACTCTTTCTCGGGCATAATAATTTTAGCTCCTCTTTCGTTGTATTCAAAACTAGAATATTTTGTTTCATCTAAGAGTTTGAGATTACTATCAAATATCCTTGCTTTAATCGGATATATTTCTGTAATCTTTGTTTCCGATTTTGTACCTACATATTCAGCTTTCAGGCAGATATGGTCGACATTAAAGAAATAATTATTTGGGAAATCCCAGATTTCGATAGTGTTAAATATAGAGAATCTACGGAACTTAAAGCAATGATCTCCATTCAACACGCTCTTGGGCATAACAAAGAATATAATTCCCTTAATTTTTAGAAATTTTAGAGGTATTGCGAAGAAGAAAATTGATGCTAATTCAATATGCGTAATATATTGGCTTGAAGGTTTAATTCCTAATGTTTCTGATAACGTACGGATTTTTAATTGATACGATTTATTGGTGATGTCTTTATATGTTAACCAGGGGGGATTGCCAATAATTAAATCAAAAGATTTGTTAAGTTTTGATATTTCATTTTCTATTTTTGGGTTGGATTGTTCAGGAAAAAGAGAATCGATTAAGAAAATATTAATTCTCGGCATTTTACTAACTTCTCCATTGAAATAATCCAAAAATAATAATAAAAAATTCACTTTTGCTGTAAGCGTTGCTAAAGGATTGATATCAAACCCATAAATGTTATCAATTGCTTCGTTTTTTACTGATTCATCATTTTTAGAATTAAAAATTCGAACTATAAGTTTTATTAAAAAACTACCAGAACCACAAGAGGGATCTAATGTTTTTAAACCAATTTTATATGATTTATTTATCATTTTTTCAACAAGGTGTGACGGAGTATAAAATTCGCCGATTTTATGTCGCATCGCGACATGAAACACTTGTTGATATAGTTCATGAAAATTGTCTTGTCTAGCTAACCTTGCGCCCCCTAAAAATTTTCTTATCTCAGAAATAAGTGCTTCATCCAATTTAGGACAGAAGAAAAATTTAAGTTCATTTAAATCAAAGTGGTCGTAGATTGTTTTATTTACAGAAGAATCAGCGTTTAATAATATTACTAATTTTAATATCGAAACATAATAAGAATGTTTGAGAAAAAGAGATTGTTCGATTTCTTTCCCGTAAATTTTTTTGAACGCAGATTCCCAGAGACGAAACTTCTTTTGAAAACTACTTTTATTCAGTTCTGCTTGTTTTTTTAAGAATTCAGAAGTTTCCTCATAAAAATTTGTTCCCAATCCAAAGAATTCCGCAAATTCTTTTGAACTTATTTTTTTGTTCTCGACCATTCTTTTTTCCATTCACGGTTTTCAATACGAGTGTAAAACTACTAATCATACCTTTTGAAGAAAAATCATAAAAATATTACTTATTTTCCTCTCATAAAGGATGGGAGCATTAAAGTAAATATTTCAGCGATTTTTCTGAGTTTAGCGCTTTCTTTGATACGTGTAACAATAAAAACAGATTTTTCTAATTCTCCTTTATCTAATGACCCTCCCGAATAAATTCCTTCCTCAGCATTGAAAACTAATAGATATCTGACATTCGGGTTATTAATTATGCTTATTCCTGAAGTTTGTTTTAAATCGTCATAGACTTCTTGGTATAATTTAGGAATATTTCCTCTATCGTTAGTAATAATTAGTATTGGAATTCCTTTCTTAGTTAGCTTTTTAAGTTCGATGCTGTAGAATTTATCAATTTTAGGTGAAACAATATTAAGTTGAATGGATGTTGAAGTAATCAGATTAATTAAATGCTCATTGAGAACATTTTTGCGTTCAGGACCTCCCGAAGATTCTAAACTAATCATTCCTACTAATGCTAATACTTTATTTTCTAAATTTTGTACCTCTTTCTTGAGTCTGTTATTTTCAACGCGGAGTTCAATAATCCTATCTGACATTTTAGACCAGTTTATGTTTCTAATTTTAATTTTCTAATATGAATACTTTTAATTAAGTTTAAGTAAAACGAAGGTATTACAACATAATTTTTGAATCATTTCTCTAACTTAATTTTTTCCAAGGTTTACCAAAAAGCATATAGCTTGATATCGCTAATGATCCTTCTAGATCAATATTTTTTACGCCTTCCTCTGCGGATAACTCGTCAAATTTCTTCTCTACAAGTTTAGTCATTTTATTGGCCATACATGCTTGCCGTGCTTTCACAAGGGAAACTCCCTGACTATTATCATTGAATAAGTTAATATAAAAGTTAGCGATTATTTCCTTCGTCTCGTCGTTAAAAATCGGGTAATTTCTGGACATTATCCCCGTAATTCTCTCATAATCGAAATATTCTACAATTTCTCCAAATGTACGTAGAACATTCTTTAACTTTTTACCTTCAATATCATAAATTTGAGAATTGAAAAACAAAAAAGGTTTTTCTGCGTTAGGATTCGTTTGTATTGACTTGTTTATATCATTAAATGTTATTATTTCATTATCGTTTGTGAGGAAAAAGCTGTCCCGCGGATTCCACTTCGAATAAAAAATATTTCCTACAAAATGGATGATATGATTCGATCCTGTTTCTATATGAGCCAATATATTATCTCGAGAAGAGTCAGGCCCTATTAAGATGCTCATTTGATTTACTTCTTCGCGACCGTTGAAAAATTCAGTTATGTAATTAAATTCATTTATTCCCGATTCAAAAGGAAATATTAATTCTTTTGATTTAGTTGCTGCGTTCCACCTTATAGGTCCTGAAGAATTTATAGAATCGATAATCAGAACATTGATTTTACCGTCCTTCGCAATATTTCCTTCTTTTCCAACCGTATCGTGCCCAAAAGTTACCCCTCCAAGAGGTGGTTCTCCAATAATATACCCAATGGAATATTTTAATAAGAAAAAATTATTGTCATAAACTAATTCGAAAGGAATCGTCATTTCATCTAAAATAAAATAAATCTCGGGTGTAATATTTAAAGATTTAATCTCAAACTGCTCTAAAAAGGTGCGAATTTTAATTGGGAGAAATACATATAACATTCTCCCGAATTCATTTACGCTAAAGTCATATTTCTTTTCTTGATTGTCAGAGAAAATGTCATTATAAATATCTATTATATGTGCATCGTTCCAATATTCGTTGAAAATTGTTCCCTCCACAATTTTTTCATCAACGGATATCATCCGTATAGAAATTAAGCCATCATGGTTGATCCTAAAAACCATTTGTTTTATTACAAACCCTTCTTCAAATCCGGTAAAAAGTAAACTTTCCTCTCCAAAAGAATATATTTCTCTTCTAAGGGATTCAGTCTCGTTATATAAAGAAAGTGGATCGCTAATTGCGTTTCTTAAGTTTTTCTCTAAATACGGTAATATTTTTTGAGCAAGTTTAAAATCTTTTTGCTCATATAACACACGATAAAACATCATTCGCCAGTAATCTTTTTGCTCTAACGAGAAAAATAATGACTTAAATTTCCATAAGAAATTACTAGTATAAAAGAAGTGGTATATTTGGGCATTTGTTTGAGGAATTTTCAAATGTGTATTTAACTTTTCAATAGATTGTAAAAGATACTTTTTCTCCTTCATTTCTACGAATTTTTTGCAAGCCTCAACCCAAAGTTCGATCAGAATGTTATCGTATCCAAGATCCGTCTGGTACAAGAACAGGTCTTCGAGAAAATCGTAAATTTGGAACGCGATTTCGAATCTATTTCTCATAATTGCAAAATCTATAAATTTCCTGATATAAGTAACTGCATCTCCATATGATTGGTATGCGCGAATTTTAGAAAATAGATTTTTGATGACGGTTATTATCCAAGAATGCTCTCCAATGTTGTTTAGGTAGTATATTAATTCCTCTAAATCCACTAAAATTGTGTTAAAATTTCGTTCGTTAATTGAAATCTTACCTAAATTATTGAATTCGTTCTTTAAATATCCAGGAATTCTGTTGACCAAGATTTTATTCATTGACTTAACGAATTCTTCAGAATTCTCCATGAGTTGAAAATTATCGTTCACATTCTCTATAAATACATAAAGAAATAAAGCCCGTTTCCCTGGTTCGAGTTTGAAAATCGTTCTCCCTAAAACTTCCATACTTAGATGAAAAAACTCTTGAGGAAGAACAGATTTCCTTAAATACATCAAAACCAGCTGCAATTCGATTAGTTTGATGTAATTTTCCCTTTCAATTACTTTAACACAAAACGAATTTATAAATTTAGTTATACCCGATTGAGATAACGAATCCATTTTAGTAAATGATTTAAGCAAGTTAGTTGCAAAATTGTTGAGTAAGTAAAAATCATCTAATTTAGACAAAAACGAGAAAAAGCGTTTGTATGCATCAATATATCTAATAAAATCTATATCAATACCTTCGTCAGTCCTACGAATCAAAGAATTGATATACATCCACCAAGAATTTGATATAATCATTATTAATTGGTGTTTTTTTTGGATATCGAGCCACTCGGTTTTTTCGATATCAAAATACAAATCAGTTAGTAGTCTATCTGCCCAAAGATGATTTGATGTGTGTAATAGTTTTCTTCCTTGAATAATTTTCTGTTGGAATTCCTTTAAGAATTTTGATCGCGTGTTTAAATTAATAACCATTATTTCCACTAATTTGTATTTTTTTAAAATTTTTTGAAATTGTCTAATCAGCTTGTTGTTGCTCTAACTCCTGATGAGAAGGATTCTCAATCCATCCTTTTTTTAATTGATCTTTTGAAAATAGAACAGAAGCTCCAATCCAGCCCATATTTTCTCTTCCGGAGGCTGCTACTACTTTTATTTTTGGTCTTAACTTATCTGAAAAAAATCTCTGTAATTCAACTTCGATTCTTTCGCTTAATCCCGTAATCACGCTACCTCCTCCAGAAAGTATAATA
Organism: Promethearchaeota archaeon; assembly: GCA_019057735.1. Next base: position 7,080 of record JAHLWV010000021.1, read on the forward strand.
TTTGAAAGGAGTTCTTCCCAATTCTCTCTGTCCCACGACATTACTACTTTCGAAATAGCTTCAGCTAATCCCATGTAATCGATATGAATGATCTTAGGATCAAATAGAGGTTCTGACAAGAGAAATCGCTCAGAATTCAATTTTAATTTACTTCCGTCTGGTAAATCAACAATTCGATCGTATTTGGTTAAGCCTTCTTTAACTCTTTTCTTTTCTTCTGTAGGATTGAGGATGCAAAGGGATAACTTCTCTTTAATCTCCTTAGCAATTGTTTTATCGAGATAAGTGTTTTTTGAGGAGCTTATCTTGCTTAAAATCAGATTTAGGAGATAGTGAGTAATGTTTTTTCCTGTTATAGGAAACATATCTCTCGCCATTAGGTTTGTAAACCCATGAAAGATTGAAGAGATTGATGTATAAGATTTTCCTATATTTAAGATAATTCCACTAGATTTTTGTAATGTTGAGAGAATAGCTTGACTCTGGGGTAAAAACAAAATGTAGGGGAAGTTAAAAGAATTAAAAAATACTTCTTGGAGTTTTGTTTTCTCTAATTCCGATCGATAAAAGGGAGTTATGATTATTAAAGGCTGTTTGAAATGAAATTCCACCGGAATATTTAATTGTTGGTAGTAATGGAAAAAAAACTTGGAAAGAATGTTATAGTTTTTCTTTTTACTGAACTCTCGAATTTTTAAGATGTTTTTATATTTAAGAGCTTCAAAACCAACTAAATGAGTTTGATTATCCGTATCAAGAAATATTTCTTCTAATCCACTAATAGTATCTGATCCGCTTATATCAGATGTAAAGAGATAATCAGTAATATCAACATAAACACTAGGAGCAATAATATCAGGAAAATCTCCTCCTGCCCATCCTAATCTGAAATTATCGCTTCCAATATCAAGGATTAATGGAATTAAATAATTGTTTTCATTATTTGCCATGATTCTACTTATAAAGTTTATTAGTGCCAGAGTATTAAAAAACAATAAATTATATCAGAATGATTGCTGCTGATGAACGAACTCATCTGATAACTTTTTAAATTGATATTCTTTCACTTGTAATTCTAATAATCCTAAAACTTTTTTAAATTCATGTGACATAGATTCAACATCTACATCAGTAATCTTTTCAACTTGGTCTCTTTTCAATTTGAATTGATCTAGATTATAATGGATTTTTTCATAAAGACCACTTACTGAATTGACTAGTTCCTCCGTATTTTTTTTTGTAATTTTCCTCATTTTCCTAAGGATTGAAAGAATGGAGGATATAGAATTTTCCCACTGGTTATATCTATCTACATAACCCTCAAATACATCCTCAAAAAAAACAGTTAACTTTTCATATATGTTCTCTTTTTTTGAGAATGAAGGGGTTTTAGTAGTACTTGAAGTTTGAGTATCAGCATTTTCGGAACTTTTTACTGCTTCAGAATTTTCTGAAATGGGGATTGTCTTCTTAAGGGGTGTTTTTTCTGACCGCGGAACTTGTCCTATAGCGTAATCTTCAGCAATTTGCTTTTTTGTTTCATATGAAAGTTGAGGGGCTATTTTTTCTTCTTTTTCACCTAAAGAGATAAAACTTTTTTCTTCGGTAACTACTTTAAGTAATCCATGTAAAGTAGATTCGGTTTTCTTTGATGATTTTAAAACATTATCTAGATTCGGAGTAGAGGATTCTACGCTACTCTTTTCTTTATCTTTCTTTTTTTTCTTTGCCATTTGGTTTGTTCAACATTTCCACTTTTATTAACAATCACTTATTCTAAAGAAAGGATCTCAACTTTGAGAGCTTCTCCTTTTTCTTTTAATATCTTTTCTAACTCTTCTATGGGAAAACTTGGACTCTCCGAGATTACCGTCCATACCGCAGTTTTATCTTTTTCGACAATCACTGCCTCACTATACATCATACTAAGCTTTAGATCTCCAAAAGCTGTTGCTAATTTAGCTAATGCTCCCGGAGTATCTCCCATTGAAATCCTCAGTTTAATGAGATCACTTTCACTCCGCAAACCTACTGGAGTAATCTTAATTTCTTTGGCTTCTGAGTCACTAATCATCATAAGTTGTGAATTTGTTGTAATTCCTAAAGATTTTCTTACAATTTGTGGAATTACGATCCTCCCTCGTTCATCGATCGTCAAAATTTTAACTTCTTTCATTATTCTGAACACATTTTTTACATTTTTAATTATAATTATTATTAAATTATAAGTATAAAAATTTTATACAATATTCTGGTATTGAAAAAGATTTAATGAAAAACATAATAAGTTTTTATTCAAGGTGCTTTGCCTTCCCTATAATAGAAACATCCCTCATAACTAATCCGTCTTTGTCTAAATTATATCCTGGCTGGCATCCGCCGATTGATATAGTAATAATTCCAGGCTCAAAAAATCTTTCTCCATCTAAATTGACTACTGAAAAATCCTTAGGCATTAGTTTAAAGGAAATTTTTTTCTTTTGCCCTTTTTTTAGGAAAACTCGCGTAAAACCTTTCAATTCTCTAATAGGTACTCTGAAACGAGTATCTTTTCTCGATACATAAAGTTGGACCACCTCTTCTCCTTTATATTCGCCTATGTTTTCGATTTCAGCTTCCACTTCTAAAGCCTCACTAACATCTATCTCTTCATTAGAAAATCTAAGGTTTGAATATCTAAATTTAGTATAACTGAGACCAAATCCAAAGGAATATAGTGGAGTATCTTTGAAATATCGATATGTTCTCCCTTCCATGCTATAATTCCTAAAATCTGGGAGTTGTTCTATAGATTTATAGAATGTAACCGGCAATCTTCCAGCAGGATTATAGTCGCCAAAAATTACGTCTGCTACAGCGTTCCCTCCCTCTTCTCCTGGGTACCACACAAACAATATCGCAGGTATGTTTTCTTGAGCAAAATTCGCAGATATGGCGCTACCTCCTGTAAGTATTAGAATAATTGGCTTACCGATGGCATATATTTCTTTAAGAAGGGTTTCTTGAATTTCAGGTAAATTTATATCTAATCTATCTCCACGGAGATCTGACTCTGATGCCTGACCTTCTTCACCTTCAAGTCGGGGTGAGACACCTAGTATCAAAAATACAACATCGGATTTCTGAGAGATAGTTATCGCTTCTTCAAAACCTTCTTTTGATTTTTCTTTCAAAGGGCAACCCTTCGCAAATAAGATTTCAGTATCTGGGGATGTTTTGTTCTTAATCCCCTCAAGTATAGTTGTGTATTCTGAAGGTTCTCCATTGTAATTTCCTAACAAAACATTACGACTATCCGCATTTGGTCCTATCACTGCTATTGTTTTTACATCTTTTCTCAACGGTAGGATTCCGTCTTGATTCTTTAGAAGCACAATTGATTCTCTCGCAGCTTCTAAAGCCAGCTGGCGATGCTCTTTACAGTCATTTTTTTCGTAGGGTATATCTGTATATTTTACTAGTTCGGGGGGATCAAACATGCCAAGTAAAAACCTTGCTCGAAACAGATTTCTTAACGACCGGTCGAGAGTGATCTCCTTGAGCAACCCTTTTTCAACAGCATCTTTGAGCCATTTCCACCGTTCTCTTCGCGTTTTCCTTGTTACCCCAATTTTACAAATCAAATCTAATCCGCTATTAAATGCTAGAGCTGCAGCCTCCTCAGGAGTTTCGACTACTTTATGATGTTTGAATATGTCGTATACTGCTCCACAGTCCGAGACAACATGACCTTCAAATCCCCATTTATCTCTTAATACTTCTTTCAGTAGAAACTTACTAGCACAACAAAGCTCACCGTTAACTCGATTATAAGCCCCCATAATTGCCTCTGCTTGCCCTTCAATTATACATGCTTCAAACGCAGGCATATATGTTTCCCACAAATCTTTTTTACTGACTTTAGCATCAAAAAAGTGTCTTTCAGATTCTAAACCACTATAGGCAACGTAATGCTTGGGTGTAGCGACGAGCTTTAAATATCGAGGATCATCACCTTGAAGGTTTTGAATAAATGTTACTCCCATTTTCGAAGTTAAAAATGGGTCTTCTCCGTAGGTTTCTTGACCTCTTCCCCACCGAGGATCTCGAAAAATATTCACATTTGGAGACCAAAATGTTAATCCTTGAAATATCCTTCTACTATCGTTTCTCACAGCTTCGTGATGTTTTGCTCTTCCTTCGGTTGATATAACATCAGCAACTTTCGCCATTAAATTTAAGTTGAAACTTGCTGCCAACCCTATTGCCTGCGGAAATACCGTCGCTATACCGGAAAATCCTACTCCATGAAGAGCTTCACTCCACCAATTATATTTTGGAATATTTAATCGTTCGATTCCTTCCGAATCGTTAATGACTTGTGAAATTTTTTCATCTAACGTCATTTGAGATATTAAATCGTCTATTCTAGCCTTAAGAGGTTGAGTGTGATCTAAATAGAGCACATTCTGAGATTTATTAACCATTTTAATTCAATTAATTATGAAAATCGTTTTTGTAGTATAGTTAAAAATCTCTATTAGAATTTTATTGATATTTTATCTTTGAAGAACTCTAAGATAAATTAGGTAAAACAAAAAAAGAAATTAGTTTTTAATCTTTATGAGCCTTCATTTTTACAGTTAAATCTCGAGCTCGTTTAGAATACCAAATTAGTAATTCTCCTGCATCTTCTGGCTTGAAATACTCTCCACCGCACAATACAGCCGCTCTTGTCATCATTTGATCGTCCGGATTTCCAAGACCGACAATATATATCACAACATTAGGATTTTCTGCGAATAATTTGATATTTTTGAGAAACTCATCTCCATCTGTTGGAATCCCATCTGTTAAGAGTATGATCATAGTTGGTTGGGGATTTCCAAGGCTAAGCTTATCAAATTCGGTCAATACTTGATGTGCTTTAATCATTGCTGACCCCATGTTAGTTGATTGACCGTAGGCGTTTCCTATGCGATCTACTATCATGCGTGCCGCATCTTCTAATACTCCCTTCTTACCGCTAGCAGAATCCATATAATAGTTGTTTCCAAAAGGCAATATCTGAGCTTCATCCGCAAATCTAATCACTGAGACTTTTTCTCCAAATCCACGTCCAACCTTTTCGCTTAAGAATAGAACAGCTGCAAAAGCGGCTGATATTCTCCTTGGAATGTTAACACCTGCTTTAAAATGTTTTAAGAATTCTTGAATTTCTTTAGATTCCATAGCTGCTTTAATGCCCTCAATTGCAGGGGCTATATTTTGGACGAGGACATCCCTGGCCATCATCGAACGGCTAATATCTATTATCAAAATAGCGTTAAAAGGTATTAATCCCGTTGGGCTCAGATTAATTGCCGTATTTTCGTTAACTGTTGCTAAAATATCCCCTTTTAAATCTGGAGTAGTCGTTAAAATTGAACACGCAATATTTACTGCGTTCCATCTAAGCTTAATCCCTTTAAAAATTACGTAGTTTGCTAGCCAACCTTTCAATGAATCTACATTTTGTCGAGCTGTGCTAATAATTTCCCACATATTTTCGCCTGAGATTGGCGAAATACCTAACGATATGTTCTGTAGGGGAATAATTGGTCGCAAGTTTTTATATACTTTTACCTCGAAACTTCCAATCCCTGACGCCTCTAAAATCTCGCTATCTATAATAATGGTATTGTCGGGAACAGATTCTAAAATTTCAACTTTACCTGCTCCAACAGCTCCAGTAAGTTCATCTTCAAACGCAAGAACATTATCCGGGGCAATTGATAGCGTATGCTGTGTTCGAGGGCTTACAAGCGCATAACCCATTAAATTTGGCTGTGATTGTACTTCTAACATAAGTTCAGATGCCTTTTGGATAGGGGGTTCAGTAGAATAACAAACAATTTGTTGACTGTAAACATTAGTATCTTCTTTCGTATCCTTACTCATTCTAATTTCAGTTGGACCAATCGTTGCTTTATCAATTCTAGCAGAGCCCACAGCTCGCGTGAGAGGGTCTTCCCAACCAATAAGCATACCTTGTCCTAATCCTAACTGTTGAATTACAAAATTACTTATTTTAATTCGTCCACCTTCAATAGAATCATCTACCACGGGAGTTAAAACTATTCCGTTCTTTTGACTATTTAACATGTTCACGTCAATTCTATTAGGATAAGGATCGGCGGGTGTACTTGGAATTTCAACTTCTTGTCCCGTAGTGGTAGGAGGAGTTTGAGCCGGTGTAGGGAGGATCGTTTGAGGAGGGGGAGCTTGTGGTAATGGGATTGGTGAAGGCGGTACAGGGGTCGGGCTCAATTGAGGAGTAGGCGCTAAAGTAGGTTGTGGTGGTGCAGATATAGGTAATGGCGTAGGCGGTGGACTAGATGCAGGAGTTATTTGTGGTGGAGGCGTTGGTGGAGGCGTTGGGGCAGGTACTTTAGTAGGAATAGGGATATGACCACTAATAGGCGGTTGTATCTGTTCTGGTTGTCGAGTTGGGAGAGGTAATGGTGTCGGTTTAGGGGTTTGCATTTGGGTAGGTCTTGTTGGTAAAGGTGTCAATGTAGATTGCGTTGGTCTTGGCGTTGGAGGTGCTACTGGTTTGACACTAAGGATTTTCGGTATTTGTATTTTAGGGGTAAGCAAATTCGTACTACTCCTTGGTCGAAGTAATAATTCCACGCCCTTAAATTCCAGTGAATCGACTATGTCCTTAGAAACTTGACCGGCAAAATCTAATACCATATTTGAAATTTCAACTACGGCAGTTGTCGTTTTATCATTATCTAGATTTACAACTTCTATAGAATCGCCATTTTTTATTTCTAGTTTAGTGGCATTTTCTTGACAAATAACTACTTTATTGGATGACCCTTCTGTAACATCCACGAATATTTTAATTTCAGACATAAATACTCATTATCAATCTGTTTTTATCGTATTAAATATAACTTTTGAAAAATCTGCTCAGAAACTATTGAATTGGATACCTACTTCCGATTTCGCCAGCGTAATACCGAAAGACGGTAACAATTTTGCCCAAATCTTCAATCTTTCTGCTAGCACCCATTAAAAAGAATCTTCCAGCCCCACTTAAGATAATAAAGGCATTACTTCCCCTTAAAACTACTTCTAATAAATTTTTATATCCTAAAGATTGGATCGCATCATGTCCACTCTGCATTACTACAGCACTTAAACTTGAAAATAAATCAGGGTCAACATCGTATTCTGGTATACATGAAAAAGCAAGTCGTAGACCTTCGTTCGTAACTAATGCAAGTGCTTCTAATTCAGTGTGTTCTGTAATATTTCCGAGAAATTTAGAAAGACTCGTGGCTTGTTCTTGAGTTAAATCGCTCATTTAAATAATCTCTGGCTTTTAATTGAGGTGATAATTCTTCATTTATTAATATAAAATATAATTTTTGAACTTAAATATTTATATTATAAAAATATTAGGTTAAATCGATTTAAAGTTTAAGATTTTCCATTTTTAGAATGATCATTTACGATACCATATGTTTTAGAATGATTGTTTTGTTTAAAACAATCGACTAACTCAAAAGATTATTCTTTATAGTTAATTTTGTTTAAGAACTTTAATAAAAATAGAAATTGAATCAAAAATGTAAAACCCTTCAGATTATTTATATTCTAACTGAGTTTTAATCTGATCTTTTAAGATTTCTTTCTTAGATTTGAACTCTACCTTTGCGTCCATTGGGCCACTTGTCCGTTTAAGAAATTCAATTGCTAAAATCTTACCATTTTCGGATAAAATTCTTGGACAATATTCCTCGGCAAAAAATACTCCTTCCGGAATAGCTCCAACCTTGGAAATTTCTTTGGAGACTTGTTTTTTCCCTAAAAAATTTTGAACTTTTTCAACAACAGAATAGGCATGGGCTCCAATAATGATCAGTTCTCTTTCAAATCCATCTGGAATTTTAATCTCTTCTAGTTTTTGCATTATTTCGTCAAAGTTAACGTGAGTTTCATCTTGAGTTAATGCTGCGAACGATTCTTTGCCAGTATACAAGGGACCCGTATTCTGGGAGTTTCTATCTTTGGAACCCGCAATGTTCATACCTGCAGCGGGTTTTGGCACACCGAATGGGTCTTTATCTCTCAAAGGATGTATAGCTGGTGCATTTACTTTTGCAGGACTGGCATCCATTTGAATCTCTTTAGCTATCCCACCTTCTGTTTTTCCACCAATAAGTTTTATGAAGTCTGCATCTTCATCACCTTCGTCAAGGGGTACTACCCCAAATTGCATACCTACTTGCCCACGTATATCTTGACTCCTTTTAGCTCCAATAAATTTTGATCTTACATTACTGTTAACTCCCTTCCATAAATAAACTTTACGGTACTCGTCAGAGACTAATATGTAACATTCTTCCGCTTTAAGAACATCTTTTATAGGACCTTCTGTTTTGATTTCTTCTGTGTTACCATCTGGTAATATCTTGAATACTTGCGTTCCCAATATACTCTCAACCAACTAATTTTCTGTGTTGTAATAAGGACAATAAATTTATACTATAATAATAAATTAGGTGTTAATAAACTTTTATTAAAAAATAATTTGCAGAAAACAAGGTATATACCCTTATATAGTTGTCATTTGACAAAGAAATTTTAATAATTTTGTAAACTCAAAATTCCGTTATTAATGTTATTTATCATATCCATTGCCGTAAATCGAGGACCGATTGTTTTTTTGCAATATTCTCCTAAGTATCCATTGAGGAATGCAGCAGAACAAGCTGCCTGATACGGGTTGCTTCCAGTTGTCAAAAAACTGGCGCATAAGCCTGCAAGTACGTCGCCTGTGCCTCCGATTGACATTTCTGGACATCCTGTTCTATTTATCTTAAGCGTATTCCCGTTGCTTATGTAGTCGAACGGTCCCTTAGCTAATAAGGTAACATCCAGCTTTTTTGCTATGTTAAACACTTCTATTCCTCGTTTTTCTATTTTATCATACGGAGATAAGTCGGTATCTGTCATTATTTTGAGTTCTCCCTCGTGAGGTGTAAGTATAACATTTTTTCCTTTAATCAAGTCGAGGTGAGGCTTAACTAGTTTTAAGGCGTCTGCATCGATAACTAAAGATTTTTCAGCAATATTATTGCTTTCTAATAATTTTACTAAAAGATCTTCTGTTGATGGATCTGTTCCTAAGCCAGGACCTATAACAATAGCATTTGCCCAATCAATTAACCATAAAATTTCTTCTAAAGCTTTTGTCGTTAACCATTTTCCAGGACTCGTCCGTACAATCATGTCCGGTGAATAACTACGGATAACATCGCCGACAACTTCCGGAACATAGCTAATAACCAGATCACACCCGAAATGAATACATGCTAAGGACGCGTAAGCCGGTGCTCCAGAGTAATTATTTGATCCACCAATAACTAAAACTCTACCGAATTCTCCCTTATGAGTGTCTTCGCTTCTTAATTTTAAGTTTGGCAACAAATCGCCTTTCCCGACAAATATACTCGCTTCGGGGGGAATACCAATCGATTTTTCGATTACTTGATATTTTTCCGTTTTTTTCAAGCCTTTTTTAATTCTGTGGAAGGTTATAACTAAATCTGCATTGACAGCTTTATCGGAAATTTTGCCTGTATCTGGGTTTACTCCTGAAGGCACATCTATAGAAGCAATTTTAATTCGTTCTTTTTGTTTTTCTTTAATACTGTTTATCGTATCTATTGTGGAAGAAATTGGTTCTCTAATTTGTCCTTTTATTCCTGTACCTAATAATGCATCCACAATTAAAGAGTAACTTTGATCTTTTTTTATAATCTTCATGATGACTTCTGCGTCTTTCGAATCTTTAATAAAAGTTGTCTGAATTGAGTAAGTGAGACTGTTAAATATAATGTCCCAATTAAGCTGAGCTTCTTTTGTTCTTATTTTATCCGGCGTTCCAACTAAAATCACTAAAACTTTCACTCCAATCGAGGATAGATGTCGAGCTACTACAAAACCATCACCACCATTATTTCCCGTTCCACAAAAAATAGCTACCTTCGAATTTTCCTTTAAATATCCTTGGGTTATAATTTCTGTCGCAAACGTATACCCCGCGCATTCCATCAAATGGCTTTTTGGAATTCCCAACCATTCTGAGTTATTATCTAATATCGATAATTCATCGGAAGATATTTTTTTTGATATAAATCTTTCCATAACAATTAATCTTAAGATATTGAGCTAAAAAACATTTTAGGTTTTGTTTTAGGTAAAAAAAAGAAAATTAACAATTTATTTGAAATTTTAAGTTCAAAATAGAAAAAGTGCCGGTGGTGGGATATGAGCCCACGAACCTCCAGATTACATCCAGTCTGACCCATTTTTCAGTAGGATTATGAGTCTGGCGCCTATTAAACATTCGAATATTTCAAATGCTTTATAACCAGCTAAGCCACACCGGCAAATAAAGTATATTTAGAATAGTAATTTTTTAAATTTAAAATAATTATTATCCTTTTCGGTTATTACTTCTTACCTAATTAATAAATTAATTCTCTGTGTGTATATATAGAAGAAAAGATTCCTTTAAGTAAAAAAAAGCCTCCGGCGGGAATTTCCGTAGGAAATAAAATTTTTCTCACTTTTGAACCCGCGACCTTTGCCTGTTTGGTTCATTA
>JAHLWV010000161.1 GCA_019057735.1 Promethearchaeota archaeon
AATTTTATCTATTTTCATTAATTTTTTAATGCGATAAGTATGAGCATTGATTCTAACGAAAACAAACCAAGTAGTTTCATAAGAACGATATTTGTGAAAATTATAACTGTCTTCTTTATTTTCATGAGTTACTTATACGCTTCAGAATCATTTGGTTCTGTTTCTTCACCTTATATAGGAACCGTCAGTTTTTCGATTGTTTTTAGCGTATCTTTACTGATTCTTGCCTTCTTTTCAGTGTTATCAGGGCCACTTCCAGCGTTTTTTGCGGGATTCTTAGGGGAACTCGTCTATCAGATCGCATTCTATCATACAATATACATCGATTGGTGTTTTATCGTAGCGATATATGGTTCTCTTGCTGGAATCTACAAATATAAACCATTGAAATATCAAAACATTAAAAAAATCTTTTATTCCATTGTAATTTTAGTTATCAATTCTATAATAGCTACTATTTTAGTAGTAACGACTACTATGTTATTTCATCCTAGTGCCCTACCATTAACAGAACTGTTTTTCAACTTTGGACTTAAATTTTTCTTCCAAACCCTTACATCAGTTATTATATCGGTCCCAATTCTATTAATCATCTTTGACAAGATTTTTGCATCGAAAGAACAACACCTTTATTACATGATGCTAACCCATCATCCCATTTCTGCTAGCGATCACACCTTTTATTTTCAATTTGGACGAACTAAAATCTATTTTTGCTCGAGATGCTCAGGAATGATCATTGGAATAATAATATCAGTCTTTTTCACTCATCTTTTTCAATTGATCGTGAACCCTCAATTTAGCTCCGAATTAGCGTTTATTATTATTATTATATTCCCCATTCCAGGTTTAATTGATTGGGGAACCCAAAAATTGTTATTTAGGACAAGTACAACGGAATCTCGGTTGTTCACGGGTTTCATTATTGGTATCGCACTCCATTTTATCTCGTTCACAAGAGAATACTATTTCTTTACACTAATACTGATTACCGTGTATTTTTGTATCTTTTTTCTATTCTTTTATTTTGGCCAGAAAAAATTGTTAAAAGAATTGAATAAAGAACTCAATCCTGTAAGTCCAGAGGACTTTGAACTTGAATAATAAAGGATTACTCAGAAACATTTACGATGAAAAATATTATTTTTATCCACGGTCTTGAAAGCTCAGGTAAGGGATTTAAAGGAACCTACCTGAAGAATTTATTCCCAGATATTCTTACACCTAATTTTAAAAAATACAATGTGAATATTACGCTTGAAAATCTCCTTAAAAAGAGAATGGGACAATTAGATTTAATTCTTAAGCAAAGAAAATTATGGACAATTATAGGATCAAGTTTCGGAGGATTAATGGCTACGCTTTATGCCCTGCGAAATTCTGAAAAAATTAAGCGTTTAATACTATTGGCTCCCTTTTTAGCAACTCCCATGCTGCAAATAGATAATAAATCCCCATTAAACATCCCTACTATTATTTTTCATGGAAAACATGATGAAATTGCGCAATACAAAGCATCTCGCCAGCAAGCTTACCAGATATTTACAGACCTGGAATTTAATACGACTGAAGATCACCACGACCTGAATAATACTATAACGACTTTAAATTGGAGCAAAATTATTAGTTAGGCTTTAGTCTGATTACGCAAATTTGGTGAAATTATTAAATTTTAATTCTTTGGGAAAAATTGGACTCCATTTTTTTTATATTCTCGCCTCTCATTCTTTTATTTAACCATTCAAATTTAAAAAGAATTCACGCATAGTTTTGTAGTTGTAAGTAAATGATCGGTTTTAGTGGTAGTAGGGTAAATTTTAAAATCATTTTTAGCAATTCAATTCTCGTAGAATATTTTTTCTTCCAAAAATCTACCACAAAAAACTAGTAAACCAAAATTAAAAAAATTAAATAAAATAATTAATATATAAGTGTGAGGCTTTAATGTCGGAAAAACTGTATATTTGTCGTACTTGTTCTTATGTGTTTCCAAAAGAATTATCTAAACTGATTGATGGTAGAACTCAGGTTTATTGCGAAATGTGCGGAACACCTTTTTCTTTATCTGGGGTGAACTTTAAGCAACCTCCAACAATACGACAAAGAAAAGAAATTCGACCACATCCAAAATATGGGATGAGTGATAAGGATAAAACTAATTTAGAAAAAGCAATAGGATATTTGAACAAATTTGATTACATTCCTATAATCCTTTACGCGTTTGCGATGTTAGTTTTGAGTTTTTTTTACTTTACTACTCCGGGGGGTATTTTTAATGTAATTAATTCTTACGTACTCGTTCTAGGTAGCATATTAGTATTAATTTACGACCTAAGTTACATATCGCCAAGAGTTCAGTCAAAAAACTACGATGATATTGCCCTAGATGCAATTTGTTATGGAATATTAGGGTGCATTTTTTACGGGTCTGGTGCCATTTTATTAATTAAAGGAGTTTTGATTCTAACTCATTCGATTGCATATCATAAAGGAGGAGATCATAAATTTTACAGCTACGGTCTCAAACTAAAAAACTCGATAAATTATTTTTCAGCGAAAGCGGGATTTGTTCTTATTTTACTAGTTTTAAGTAATCTGATTATTGGTGGTTTTTTGTCATATCTTTTCAGTAATCTCTTTCTGATTATATTAAATCTATCTCTTATTATTATACCTTCTATCATTTTAATCATCGATTTATCTTTAAAGGCAAAAACACATAAAAAAAATGAGTTTTCAGGAGCTTATGTGATCGGAATATTTATAATGGGGGCAATATCCACTGCATTTCTTAGTGTTGGCATATTCATCTTGATAAAATCGCTGATATTACTTCTTTTATTCATAGGAAAACCAATCGATGCTATTTTTCAACCAAAAAGCGAACCTTCTCAAAAAATACAGCCTATTAAAAAAAAAGATACTATGAAAAAAGAAGAGCTTCAAAAAATCGAAGATGAGATAATCCCCCAAGAACAGGAAACTGTAGAAGTAAAGCAAGAGAAAGAACCTATCAAAGAAATTCCAGAAGAAATCAAATCTACTGATGAAATTAAGAAAGAAGAAGTTGAGATTGATACACCAGATATTGAAAAAACAGAAGAAAAAAAAGAGGACCCTTCTGTATTACGACTTCACGAATCTCTATTACCGGTTAAAAATGAGAAGGATAAGAAAATTGTTAAAGAATATTTCTCCAAAATATTTAATATAATCTCTAAAGATTTGAGAAAGCAAATATTAAAGCTTGATATCCCAAAAAAGGAACGCAAAAATATTATTAAAGAATTAGCCTTTATTGCCGAGGAAGAACAATTAAAGTATCTTGAAGCGTTAAAAGGATTATATGAAGAAATTCCTCATAAATTAATAGAACGCATTCGCAAACTTCCAAATCTTAAGCCAAAATATTACGATAAATTGGTAGAAGAACTAAAATGTATGGATAGTGCCCAACAGTTCGAATTTGTACAGTTTTTAGAGAAAAATGCCTAAAACTTATATAAAAAGTCATTGAGTAATGTCGCTAGAGAAAAGAAAAGAACTTAAAGAAAAACCTGGGAAAAAAGAACTAGAGGGAAGTTCATTTAGGCGCGTAGATTTTACTCCTCTACAAGACGTTAAAGCAGTGAAAAAAAAGGAATTACAAATCGAACCGGAACCATTAATCGAAGAGCTTACTGAGATTGAAGTTGATGTCTTGGATATCGCAAAAGATATATTAAAATTAAAAAGGTATGATGCAGATTTCGAGATAGAAATTTCTTCAGAAGCTGAATTACAGAAATTTCCTATTATTGAGAAATTATATGCAAAAAGTATTGCGAAACTAGCGTACAAGAAAGGTTATAGTAAAGAAGAAATATTTTTAGCAATAAGGAGCTTAGAAGATAAGAGTTGGATCGTAACAAAAGAAAGAAGAACAAAGTTAGAAATTCTAAATAACGAAAAACTAGCAAAAATATTGGAATTCATAAAAGAGAATCCTGGAATTCATGCTAGAAATGAAAAAGTCGAAAAAGAATTAGGAATAACGAGAACTCCTTTTTTAAAACATATTATGACTTTAGAGCGTTTTAAATTAATACGTTCGAAAAAAATTGGAAAGTCTTTACATTATTTTTTAGCTGATATACCAGAAGATTATGACAAATTTAAAGTGGTTTTTACGAATCCTTTAATCCCAAAAATCATTGAAGAAATTTTTAAGGAAGAAGGAATTGCAATCTCTAAGATCGGAGAAGAACTTGATGTATATTCTGGAACTGTCCAATATCATTTAAAAAAATTAAAAGCATTAGATTTAGTGAAATCTGTTAAAACACAAAAAAATCTAAAAATACAAGTGATAAATATTGAACTGTTAAAAAAGTTCAACGAATTTTTTGACGAACCTGATTTCTCTAAATTACTAAAGGGTTTATGAAAATCTCCTGTTTTCACAGAGAATGCTGTATTTTTGGGAGAACTTTTATTAGAATTTTAATAGCGTTATCTATTCCAGTTTCCATATCGGGATGAATTTCGTTTGATTTAAGGAGATCGTACTTCGCATCTCCAGGTAAATCAGAAACGGAAAGTATGGATGCAACCTTTAAATTGTAAAGTTGCCCTAATAGAAATAAAATCGAGGATTCCATGTCGATTGCCTTGATATCGATTGAATTTAGGGACCGGACAAATTCATATGTTTCACAAAATAACGCATCTGTAGTCCAAAGGTGTGAATGTCTTACTTTAGTAGGGTTAAGAGAACGAGCTTCCCTAATAAGAAGTTCTTTTAAAATTTCGTTAGGTTTAGATATAAAAATTGTTTGTGGACTAGCGATGAGATTTTGGGTTGTTGAAAGTGGGTTGGTTATTGAATCTAATTGGTTCAATAGAGTTAGATTAGCTCTTAAGTACTCAGAACTAGTTCCATCACCACAATAAGCTGATTTTGGGATTACGATATCACCAATATTTATCGTGGTATTCTCTCCATTAATTCCACCGCAAAAATCTACCCTTACAACTATTTTTGCTTTGGATCGTTTCAAGCATTCTAATGTAAATGCAGCGTTGGGACATCCTACTTGAGATCGGATAATACTTACTTTTATTCCATTCAAAATACCGTTATAAACTCTACCATGAACGGTTTTATTTTGAAGTCGATTAACTAACTTTTTCATAACAATCTTAACAGCGGGCATTAACACGATTTCGTTAATGTTCGAAGAACTCGTCTCCAAGATCATTCTTACAATTTTATCATCCACGCTTATAAATTTCAATCCCAAATTTAGCATCTGACTTTTAAGCTTATTTAACAAGATTAGCACCTTTTAATTTTATTTAATATTTTTTTCTCCGTTAGATACTCTTCAGAAATCCTAATTATATTTTATAAGTTGGTTCCTAATTACTAAAGTACTTATATTTCTAAATAATAATTTTTAATATCTAAATTAACCTATAATTATAATCTATTAGGCTTTGAATAAAAATATGGTATTGGAGAATGACGAATCCATATATTATTAACAATAAGATTACAAATGCGTTTGTCGAAGCATATTCAAAATCGATCTATCGCA
>JAHLWV010000162.1 GCA_019057735.1 Promethearchaeota archaeon
ATGTATAAAAAGCTTGCTGCTGAAATTGCAAGGGCGAATGGTATGATAAACGAGATTTCTCCTAAAAGGAAATAACTAATAATTGCTGCAGGAATGGTCGTTACACTTGATAGAGCGTTATAAGTGAATGCTTTCTTTTTTGAAAAACCTCCGTGCAAAAGTATCCCAAAATCCCCTGTCTCTTGAGGAACTTCATGGGCAATTATTGCAAAACCTACAGCTATGCCTACGGAAAAACTTGTAAGGAAAGCCGCGGCAATGACAATTCCATCAATGAAGTTATGTAATGCGTCCCCTATCAGTACAATGGGTCCCGCTGCGGAGTGAACATCGCAGTCCTCGTCACTACAATTTCGCCAGATAATTAATTTTTCAAGGAAAAAGAACGAAAGAATTCCGCCTAAAACAAAGAGCATTACAGTATGTGGTTCCCCGCCAGCGCTCTCTATTGCCTCTGGAATTAACCCAAACAATGCAGCTGTGAGAAGTGTGCCAGTCGCAAAGGAGATCAACATTGAAACTAACGATTTCTGGATTTTTTCTCCTAATAATACAAAAATAGCGGCGGCTGAAATGGCGCCTAAACTACTTAAAATACTAAATAATATTATCCATAAAAGAATTTTCTATTCACCAAATAATTCCAAATTAATTATTAAAATGATGATTTCTTGAATATAAATTTTACGATCAATCGTAAATTTAAGAAATAAAAAAAATATAATAACTCATATTAACAATTATTACTTATATAGCCATCATTTTGGAATTGTCATAAATCCTTAAGGGTAATTTATTATTCGCGAACCTCTTCCATTAATTTGTACTGATTGTGAAAAGGAATATAATCTTGACTCGATAGAATACAGATGTCCAGATTGTAATGGTTTACTTTGGGTTAAATCAAATATTAGTAACTACAAGAACTCTTTTCTTAAAATCAAACAAATTCATAATTTTTGGGATTTTTATTTCGCCTTACCAAAAATTGATAAAAAATTTCTTGTAACTTTAGGAGAGGGTGGAACGCCATGTAAAGATTCTGGAAAAATTGGTGAAACCTTAGAACTAAACAATTTGAGCTTTAAAAATGAAACCGTAAATCCAACAAACTCTTTTAAAGATCGCGTTGGAGCGTTATTAATTTCACATGCTCGAAGTTGGGGGTATCAAAAGGTTGTATGTGCCTCAAACGGTAATCAAGGTGCTTCTATAGCTGCTTATGCCTCATTAGAAGGAATTGAATGCCTTAATATTATTCCAAATGAAATTGATACTGGAAAAAGAGCGCAGATGATAGCTTACAACTCAGAAATTGAGATATGGGGTGATTTAGTTGATGATACTATTATACACGCTTTAGAGCCAAAATATAGTAGTTATTATCAATGCACTCCAGAATATAATCCTCTTACGATAGAAGCTCAAAAATCTATAGCATTTGAGATTTATTTGCAAAAGGGTTCTCCTGATTGGGTTTTAATTCCAATGGGAAGTGGAGAGCTATTAGTTAGCCTATGGAAGGGTTTTAATGAACTCAAGGAGAGTGATATAATTGAACAAATACCAAAATTAGTTGGAGTGCAATCAGAATTCTCCTCACCAATAGTAAACGACTTTCTTGGAAAAAAGCAAGAAAAATTGCCAAAACAAAAGAATTCTAAATCGCACGCATTAGGTGTCTTGGTAAAGGAACCTTTATATAAAGAGCTTGCCATTAGATTTATAAAAGAAAGTAAAGGTACTGTGATTGCTATTCCTGAAAATATGATTTTAAATTCGATTGATGAACTTATCAGAAACGAGGCCATATTCGCGGAACCATCATCGGCTTTAACGCTAGCAGCAGTTCATATTTTGAATAAGGAAGAGAAATTCGACTCTGACGATAAAATAGTATGTTTAATCACAGGAAGCGGATTAAAAGCACCTTATGTCTTAGAAGCGATATCATCTCAAACCAAAACTACTGGAAAGGGTTCAATTATAATTACCAAGTTAAAAATTTTATCACAAATATCCTTAACAAGCATTAAGGGAATAAGTGGTACTAAAATTCAAGAACTAATAGGAAACATAAGTTTAGCGGCAATTTATCAGCATTTAAAAAAGTTAGAAGAGAATGGTTTAATCTCTCGTAAAAAAGAAGGAAAAATCGTTTTGTATTTTATCACTGAAAAAGGTAGAAAAGTCTTAGATGCTTTAGATATTCTAATTACTCTCCTCTAACTTAAGAGGATCATCCTCAATAGGGATGAAAATTAGATCAAAAACTTGAGGATTGCTTATTTTAATTACGATTCTCAATACTACAATGAAACTAATTGAAATTATTGCCCCTATTATTGATTGAAATAAATTTCCAGGAAGCTCAACTATAGCTGATGCTATTCCGAAATTGAATATAAACACTTCAACAATAAAATAACCAAAAACCATTGTCAAACCCCCCATAATAACTGCAATGATATCATAGGAATTAAAGTAAGTACGAACTTTTCTTGGGTTCGCAATTAAACCAACTATTAAACCTTCTAAGCCTTTCACGATAAATGTAGCAGGTGCCCAAATTGTATATCCTAGAAAAATATCTGCGAAAGCAGAACCAATTCCTCCAGCTAATGAACCGATAACCGGACCAAATATTAAAGCGGTTAACATCACTCCGACATCTCCAATATTTATATAGCCTCCTGTAGCTGGAACAGGAATTGAGATAAGCATTGTTAATACACATGTAAGAGCTGCAAAAATGCTAGTGATAGCAATTGAAAAAGGATTTTTTGGTAGATAGTATCCAAGAAAATCCCGATTCTTTTTTTGTCTTCTACTCTCCATTGTTTTTACACTTATCTAAGTTTATAAGTTTCAACTTATATATAACTTTCATCTTTTATAAAACTAATTATCCAAAGAGAATCATTTATAGAATTTCTTAATAAAAAGAAAACAAAATGACATTAAGAAATATATAAATTAAACAATTTCTATTATTTTTTAGATAATTTCTTACTATCAAAGTAAATTTATTGAGAACTTTTTATTTGAGGTATTATGGTCTATGGTTTTTCCCAACGATAATAAAGATGGAATGGAAATTGACAATCTATTCGAAATGATTATCGATTTATACAATGCTTTAATGAAAACATTCCCAGATTTAGTCGTAATTTTAGATTTAGAAGGAAATATCATAAATATTTCGCGAAACATTCAAAATTTTTATGCTACAAAAAGTATAGAAGATTTTATTGGAAAAAATATAATAGATTTCGTAGTATCAGAAGACCGAGAGCCATTTAAAGAAGATCTTGAAAAAGCCATAAATCAAGGATTTTTAAAAATGGTAGAATATCGCTTCTTAGGAGCCAATGATTCGAAGTTTATAGGAGAATTAAGTTTAAGTTTAATTAAAAATAAAAAAAACGAACCAAATTTCTTTATTGGAATAATACGGGATATTACGAATCAAAAAAGTATAGAAAGCGAATTAAGAGAAAACAAACAAATGTTCCAGTTAGTAATTGATAATATTCCGCAACTTATTTCTTGGAAAGACATAAACTCTACATATATGGGTTGCAATACTAATTTTGCTAAAGTTGCAGGTCTTAGCACACCCGATGAGATAATAAATAAAACGGATTACGAATTACCTTGGAAAGTTTCAGAAACAGAGTCATTTTTTGAAATCGATCAATTAGTTATGGACACTAACAAGCCAGAATATCACATAATTTTACCTCAACTTCAAGCAGATGGGAAAGGAGCTTGGCTTGATGCTAATAAGATTCCTTTACATGACATAAATAAAAAAGTTGTTGGATTGCTAAGCACCTACGAAGATATCACAGAGAGAATTAAAACAGAAAAAATTCTTAAAAAATCAGAAAAGAGATATAAGGACGCATATAATAGAGCAGAATTTTATAAAGATGTGTTTGCTCACGACGTAAGCAACATCTTACAAGGGATACTCTCTTCAATCGAGTTGTGTAAGTTAAGTTTAAAAAATGTTCAAACCCAATTAAGTTTAGAAAATTTATACGACATAATTGAAGATCAGGTAAATCGTGGAGCAACTCTCGTCTCGAACATTAGAAAAATATCTTCGATTAGTGATATTGAAAACACAATTACTCCGATTAATGTTTGTAACCTAATTGATATCTCTTTAGATAATATTCGTAAGATGTTTCCAAAGAAAAAAATTGTTTCGCAATGTAATTCAGAATACGATGAAATTTATGTTAAAGCAAATAGTCTCTTACAAGATGTCCTCGAAAATATCTTACATAATGCGGTGAAACACAATAAAAACGCTATAATTGAAATCCAAGTAAATATTTTAAAAGAAGTTCAAGATAAAATTAATTATATCAGATTAGAATTCATAGATAACGGATTAGGAATACCTGATGCTCAGAAACTCACTATTTTTCAAAGGGGGACTTTGGAGGCCAGTAGTTTTAATAGGCTAGGTTTAGGTTTGTCATTAGTAAAAAAATTGGTTGAAACTTATCAAGGAAAGATATGGGTCGAAGATAAAGTGAAAGGAAATCATACAAAAGGTAGCAAATTTATTTTAATGATAAAAGAAGCGTAGTGTCTTCGAAAAAATATTATCCTAAATAATAATACAATTATTTTTTTATTTTCAAATTATGATAAGGTTTTTTTAATTAGGGTAAGAAAAAAATATGATTGAAAAATCTTAATATTTGTTAATAATACATTATAATTATGTTCATTTGTCTTGATAACTTAATTCGAACTGAATTAAATCATGAAGAAGTTTTATTAATTCCAGAACCACGTTATTTCAAGTTAATAAATCTTCAATTATTAAAATTCAGTGATAAATCATCAATTATATCTAATTTACCTAGAAAAGATTCCTTTATTATTGATCAGTTTCAAAAACAATTAGAAATTTTTGGATTTGAAAGAGAATTAGAAATTAAATATATCCAAGAAAATCTAAAGCTCCCTCAAAGTGAATCAATGATTTCGACTTTATGTGAAAAACATTTTCCACGCCTAGATTTAACTACTATTCAAAGGAATCAAAACGCAACCGAACAAGGATACTTTCTTTTTTCTGAAGATTCGACAATATATTTAAAAGCAGATTCTCTTCAAGGAATATTCTATGGGATTCAAACTTTAATTCAACTGATGAATTCGACACCGACCAAGAAATTGATAAGCCAAGTGGCCATTATTGATTACCCCCTATTAAGTATTAGAGGCGTGTCGGACGATATATCTAGAGGTCAAGCAGCAACTGTTGAAAATTTAAAGAAATTCATTAAAACGCTTAGCCACTTCAAAATTAACCATTATTATTTAGTTTACATGCAAGATATGTTTAAATTTGAAAAATATCCAGATATTGGCAAAGACAGAGGAGCTTATTCTAAAGCAGAAATAAAAGATTTATTCGCTTATGCGAAAAAGTACTTTGTTGAATTAATACCTATTTTTCAAACGATTGGGCACTGGGACAATGTATTACACAACGAAAAATATTGGCAATATGGGGAATTTCCAGGCTCAAATAGTTTGAACATCGCAA
>JAHLWV010000163.1 GCA_019057735.1 Promethearchaeota archaeon
ATTTCGATTATTTCGAGATAAGGTGAATCCTCGAGCAGTTTTCCTTCCTTTAACGCTTTTTTCATTCCTATATCGTAATTTCTTGCCTTTTTTTCTGCCTTTTCGACAAGTTCAGTGATTCCTTTTTGAAACTCTTGCTCTTCACTATTCAATTTTCTTTTAAACTCTAAATCTTTTAGTTTTTGGGGTGTTATTACACTGTCCGCTTTAATTTTTAAAGAATCTTCGAATTCTATTTGCTTTTGAATCTTCTGAATCTCAATCTCACGCAATTTTTTATCCTTTTCCCATTTTTCCTGATATATCATAATCTGGTTGGTGTAAATTGCGATTTGGTCTTTCCATCCTTTCGATATAACGCTATCTCGTATTTGAGTGTATATTCCAATAATTTTACTAAAAGGTGATTCCTCTATTAACTTACCTTTCTTAAGTTCCTTTTTTAGGGCTATTTCGTAATCTCTAGCCATTTTTTCTGCACTTTCGACAAGTTCAATAAGCTCCAATTGAAATTTCTTATCATCATCACCCTCTTTCCTGTGTTTTTCTAATTGGGTTAATTTTTCAATGTTAGCGCTTTCTTTCTGAACTTTGCGATATTCTTCAAATGTTTTTTGATCTAGATTTTTCTTGGCTTCGATTTCTCTTATTTTGATATCTCTTTCAGCTAATTCTGTATATTTCCTAATCTGACTTGAGAATATGGCTGCGTCGTCGTTCCATCCTTTTTCTAACGCTTTATCTTTTGCATCAGCATATATTTTTAGGATTTCGGGATATTTTGAAGCGATATTCAAATTACCACTTTTAGCAGCTTTTTTAAATGCTACCTCATATTCCCGCGCCATTTTATCTGCAAATTTTACAGAGTCAGTAAGAGTTTCTTTAAGTTTTTCAAGCTCAATCTCTTTTTTCTTCTGTTTTTTTAGAGTTTTTAGTTTTTCGGGATCTATTTCGGCAACCATAGTTTCTTTTTTGATTTTTTGGCTTTCATCGAATAGTTTTTGTTTTTGAATCTTTTGAGCTTCCATGTGGCGTAATTTTTTATCTTTCTCTAAAAGAATCTGATAGTGTTGTATTTGATCCTCATATAATTTTGCTTGATCTTTCCATCCTTTTTCCTTAGTTTTATCTCTAACTTCCTCGTAAATTTTTATTACGCTAGGATAAGCACATTCTTTAACTATACTTCCTTTACTAATGGCTTTTTTTAAGTTTAGTTCGTATTCTCTCGCTAATTTTTCTGCGTAATCTATCATATCGGTAAGATTGTTTTGAAAGATTTCCTCTTCCTGTTTTACCTCAATTTGTTTCCTTATTTTAACTGCTTGAGCTTTTTGTTTTAAATTTTCATCGATGGTTGAGCGTTCAATTAATTGAGCTTCCTGCTTTTTTTCTTCTTCAAGTTTTTGTTCTTCCCGTGCTCGGATTTGTTGAAGCTCCACTTTATAGTTTTCTTTCTCTCTTTCTACTTGTTCGTTCATATTTTCGATTTTTTTAACTTCGTTTAACCAATTTATTTCTTTAAATAACAAAATACTTTTTTCAAATAAGCCGATTGCTTCATCAAATTGGCGTATCTTTCTTAATTCGGTGGCTTTTCCAATAAGTTCATATGCTTGGTTAGACAATTCATTTTCTTTCTTTTTCGCATCTTCGTATGCTTTCAATTTTTTTGCTTTTACCTCTAATTCAGATGTGAAATTTCCCGTAGCTTCCATGCCTTTATTATCTTCTTCAATAGGTGAAGATTTTTGCTTTCTTAAGTAATCTGCTTTCCTATTGTAGCAATCTTCAATCAATTCATTTATTTTTTCTATTTCTAATCTTTTATTTAATTTTTTAAGTATGCTAATGGCATCGTCATAAGTATCAAGGGCTTGATCAAAGTTTCTGTTGTTAACAAACTCTATTGCATCAACTATTAGCGTATCTGCTTGGTTATACAAACTTCCCTTCTCTTGCTCCGATATTTCCTCTACTTGGTTGTTTTCATATTCGTCTTTAGTCTCTAACTCGCGTATTTTAAAGTTTTCTTCTCTTAGTAAGTAAATCTCTGAAATTTTCCCTTTTATAGCCTCGACTTCTGAATCTCTATTAATTTGGGAATATAACCCAATTGCTTGACGCAAAATTTCGATACTATCGTCATAGAATTGTGACTCTACTAACGATAAAGCGTGTTTAACTAGTTCTAACGCCTCAGAAGCTATTTCCTTCTCAATATCTCCCATGTTTGAGAAGAATGCTTCTTTTGTTGGATCCGGATCGTTTTCCTTAAAATTTAATTTGTCATCCTTTTCTCCATCACGATTTACCATTTTTCATCATCCATAAAAAAATCCTTTTTTTTCTAATTCAAATAATAAATTTGTAAAATTAAATATAATATTTAGCGATAAATTTTAATATCATTTATAAACAAAAATAACTCTCTAAAGCCATATTTGGATTGACTAAAGCTTTTCAAAGTTCAATCTTACCAAGAGTCTTGTTTAAATAATCGTCGCAGACTTTTTCTCCCTCAATCGTTAATGTCCACCCGTTTGAATCTTTCTTAACCAGACGCAGATCTTCTGAACTTCTCAAAATTTCGTGAACTGCTTCTTCACTTTTACGTATATTGAAATCAATTCTTAAACTAAAAAGAATTTCATCCAAAGGAACTGGACGCCCTAGTTCATCTTCCATTACTCCCAGAGCTGCAATTATTTGTTGTTGTTCTCCTATAGCACCCTCAAGTTCACCCGAAACTTCTGTAAGTAACCAAGGAAATTTGTCCAGCATTTTTTTAATTCCCTTTTCATTCCCACTTACGAATATTTCATTAAATTCTGCTCGAATTTTTTTTTTGTTTACCATAGAAACACCTATATTTCTAAAAAGAAAATCCTATATATTAGTGATTATCATTTATATTAGATATATTATTTAAAAAAAAATTAATCTTTTTAATCTTAAGCATAAAAAAGCAAACTGATGATTTTAGTATATGGCAAAAAAATCTAAAAAATCTTGTGATAAACATAAAACTTTTAACTATTATTGTGAAGATTGTCAAAGAATAAATCAATTTACTGAGGAAAGATTCCAATACAGCCGTTTTAAAGGTAAAATTAGCTACCGTAGATACATTCTTATTGCAATTGTAGTTGTTGCGATAATTGCAGCAGTAGGAGTGTTCTGGTTGTGGCCTGCATGGTTTGGGGATATGAGTCTTAACGCACAATTGTATAACGATAAAGCAGGTGGATTAAATTACTTTAATTTCTTTTTCTTAAACGGTTGGTCTACAAAATTCATATTTAACTGGACTGCCTTAATCGGAGCTATTATAGGAAGCTTAATAATGAGCCTACCTCCAGAGAGAAACCTATTAACTCTAATAGGGACAAAACTACGATTTGGAAAACCAACTAGAGGAAAATCTTTACTATTTTGGTGGACAATTGGATTTGTAATGTTCTACTTTTTAGGTTTACTCTTAAATGTTAATAACGGTGGTTTCTCTTGGACACTTTATTTAATTGAAAATGGAGAAATAGCGCTATCGCCCAATTTAATCCTTGACGCATTCAACGTAATTTTCAACCAAAACAGCGTAGATTTCGTTACTATTTACATCTACTCTAACCTACTTGTGCCAATAATAACCTTTATAATGGGAGTTATCATATTTCGATTAATTCTTAATGTTGCCAAGTATGTGTATCTACGGAGAAATGATTATTTAGTAATGGGAAATGTTTTAGTTATTATCGGCCTAGTATGTGGATTAGCGTTTGTATTTATACCTACGCTTTCTTTGGACGGTATAAATGTGATTCAAATCCTTGCGCTTATTTTCGGATTCTTCTCGATTACTGCTTTAGGTGCCATTATTAGTATATTTGGAAAAAGAAAATACAAAAAAGACTCTAAGAACTACATCTTTGCACCGTACTCCCAAAAAAAACTAATTTTTGTTATAGTCGTTATAGTCGTCTTTACAATCTCACCATTGTTATTCAGTATTGGACCGATGTTAAACTTAAATAACACGGCGGTTTGGACAGAACAACAATGGACGAAAAAATATAAAAGAGAAGTTGAATGGACGAGACTTGCTGCGGGATTAGATATGTTTGAAGAACGACCTATTCAGAACTTCACAGAGTCATCCACAACTTTAGATGCGGAAATGGTCTCTAAGGTTAGGCAATTCGATCAAACTTTTGCCGTTCAATACCTCGCTGCTTCAATAGGTTCCACTTTTGAAGGACTCGCTGACTCTGACATCATCTATATTAATAACAAAGAATACTGGGTTGCACCAAAAACGGTTAGATTTTCTGAAATTACTGGTGATGCTGTCCAGACTAATACAGAATTGTATGATCATGTGGAAGGATTTCTCGCTATGGATACCTTTACTGGCGATTTAGTGAATGTTACAGAAGCTTTTAATATCACCGAGAATTACCCGATATTTTTTGGGGAAAGTGAAAGTCGAAGGTATCTTGAACAGACATTAGGATTCTTCGAAGAAGGATCGCTGGGAGCATACGATTCTGACATAATACTTGGTACAGAATGGTCACTTGGTATTCCTAATAACGAATTTCGATATGAAGGAGATCCAGACGGGACCCTAACTGGCCTAGAAGGCTTTTGGAAAACATTAAATTTAGGATTGTTCGCATATGCATTTCAACCTGAACATCAATACTTAATTAATAGAAATGTAAAAAATAGAGTAAGTGAGATACTTCTTCCTCAATTAAGAATTGATAACGATCCATATTTAGTTTTTAATATGGCCCAAGGCAAAATGTATTACGCTGTTTCGATATATACCTACATTAATGTTGGCTCCTATGCCCAATTTCCAATATTAAGGTTCTTAGGTATCAACTTGGTTGATGTGATAAGCGGAGAAATGACTTTTTATCAAAATCCAACTTTAGACACTTCAAACGATCCAACATATCCTCTTTGGAAAATTTACGTAGATCAATATAATTGGCAAGCAACTCCACTCTGGCTAGAAGAACAACTACGATATCCTGAAGACCTGTTTGAATTACAATTAGAAGCAAATTATATATACCATGTGCAAAACTCCGTATCTTGGAGAAGAGCTGACGATTTCCACGAAAGACCCGAAGACGGTGATTTATTCTACATAGAGACTGATTTAGGAGATGGAATTGAGTATATTGGTTTAGATTTAGTGGAATACAAAGGTCTAACAGCAACTCTTCTAGCTGGAATGTACGTGATACGACATGGCACTCATTTTGGTGAAGCTATTTTTTACTATACCAGGGACTCAGGGGAAAATCTTATAGGCCCGAAAACTGCCAGAGAAACATATAGATCAGATGCAACTCAACAAATTACCTTGATTTCAGGAGCCCGTAATGGAAATACATTGCTCTATCCAATTGGTGGTTCTATCTACTATTATATTCCAACATATAGCACCGCAGGTAGTCTACAGCAATTAAAACTCGCTGGATTCGTTGAAGCTTTTAGTCGCGAGGTTGGATATGGAGATACCGCTCTAGA
>JAHLWV010000164.1 GCA_019057735.1 Promethearchaeota archaeon
GGATCGCCCATCTTCGGAATTGGAACGCCTTTAGGATCTGTAGGCTTTATTAATGCCATATTTGAATTAAAAAATCAAATTGATGAAGGAATTCTCCCTGAACCAGATATAATTTTTGTAGCAGCAGCATCAACTGGAACATCAGCTGGTCTCACAGCCGGTTGTAAGCTCTTAGGATTGAAAACTAAAGTGTATCCAGTTAATGTTTCTAGGGATCTTGTTGTTAACCCAAAAAACCTAATTAAAATCGCAAATAAATCGATTGAATATTTAAGGAAACGAGATAAATCTATACCGAATGTCCAAGTTAATAAAGGTGATTTTGATATGATTAAGGGATATTTGGGCTCTAATTACGGTGTAAAAACTGTTAAAGGGCAAAAAGCGGTAGATTTAGTTTACGAGCTAGAGGGGAAGAAGTTAGGCTTCAAATTAGAAACGACTTATACAGGGAAAGCAATGGCAGCAATGCTAGAGTTTCTGGAAAAAGAGGAAAATAAATCAAAAAAAGTTCTTTATTGGAACACCTATAATTCGAACGATTTAGATACATATCTTAGAGAAACCAAATTTGACTACGAGAAATTACCTAACAAATTCCATAAATACTTCACGCAAAAAATATTTCAGTGCTGGCAACTCGCAGATTGCTCTGAAGATATAAGAAACACATGTTCCGCATATCTTAATCACGAATATAGGTTTTGGAAAGTTACGGAGTGTAAATTAGAAAAAGATCAGCAATCAATAATTAAAGAAAAATTAAGTAAGGTCATAAATTTAGAAGACGCATAAGAGTTTTCTATAAATTTCTATTTAAGATTTAATTTCATTATATTCTCGATTATTTTCTTAATTAATGTATATAGCACTCCAACATCAGCAATTTTTAATCTTTCGCTTGGAGAATGTAATCCTTCTACAGTTGGACCAAGGGAGACCATCTGGAGCCCCAGTATTTTAGTGCTAATCATCCCCGTTTCTAAACCACCATGTATTACTATTGTTTTTACGGTCTTTTTCAATATTTCTTCAAATTCCGTTTTTACATAGCTTAAGAGGGTAGATTCTAGATCTGGGAGCCATTCGGGTAAAACTGGCCTTAAAAACACCTTCCAACCTCCCAACTCTCCTAATTGTTTCATAGAAACACAAAAATTATTCAATTCGCTTCTGATCATGCTTCGCGGATAAAGCCAGATTATTTCGGTTTCTACTTCTGTGTTAACAATAGCAAGATTATTGGAACTTTCTATAAATTTATCATAAATAGAGGATTTTTTTAAAACTCCGTGAGGGATTATGTTAATGGTCGAAATTAGTAATTTAGATTCCTCCTCAGTTAAATACTTACTTGGAAGAGCTTTTTTGAAATTTATTTTGAGGTTAGGTTCAATTTTTTTGTAATATTGGAATATTGATGAGATTTCCGCGTTAAGTAATTCTTCAAATTTCTGGTTATTTTTTGAGGCTACTCCTAGTATTATTGAAGATTTAGCGGGGATTACATTAGATTTCGTTCCGCCTTGCCATTTACTTACGAAAATTTTCATTTCTTGTGAAATATTTGACGAAATCCTACTTATTAACTTGTTGGCGTTAGCTCGTGGTAAGTGTATAACGCCTCCTGAGTGCCCACTTAATAGTCCTTGAACTAAAATTTCATAGAATTCTATTTCGTCACTTTCTTTATATTCTATCCAATTAAATTTCTTTGAAAACCGCACCCTTCGTCCACAAACGGAACCAATTACAATATTTCCTAAAGGACCACCATCCAGATTAATCATTAATTTACTTTGTATATCAAGAGCTACAGGATCTAATAAAGTGGCCCCATCGAAACCATCTTCCTCATTTACAGTAAGCAAGACTTCAATTGGACCGTGGGCTTTTATTGACTGATCAACTAAAGCGGCAAGTGCAAATGCTACACCAATACCATCATCCGCACCAAGCGTAGTTCCGTCAGCGTCAATCCATTCAAGGTTGTCTTGAATTCTAATTGGAATTCCAGAGGTCATAAAATCAAATCCTTCCGCCCTATCTGTTTCACATACCATGTCCACATGTGCTTGAAGCATTAAAGAAGGGGCTAATTCCATTCCTCTCGTAGCTGGTTTTCTAATTAAGAGATTTCCTACGGAATCTTCTTTGATAGTGAAGTTTAAATCGTTTATTCGAGACTGTTCGGCCAACCAAGACTTTATCTTGTTTCGAATCATTCCTTCGTGATGGGAAGGTCGAGGTGTTTTAGCTATTACATGCTCAAAGATTTCAAAAACAATATTAGGCTTTAAATTTTCTAGCACCATAAATACTATTTTGGTCTATTGTTATTTAATCTTACAATTAAAATTCTTTTCTAACTCCGAATGTATTCTACAATTGTGGTCGTATTTAAAGCAAAATCTTTTTTCATTTAAAATACTTTTAATTGTCAAATATGCTATTTATCTATTTTTTACTTTTTGTGATGATTTTTTTCTGGGGCTTTTCATTCATAGTTGTTGATATAGCTATGGATTTCGTTACACCGCTTTCGATCGCATTGTATCGGTTAATAATTGCAGCTATTTCAATGATTTTAATTGATTTGTATCTTAGAAAGAAAAATTTTAAAAATCCTACCTTAGTTTCTGATAAGGCTATCAATAATGGATCAGAAAGGAAATACTGGTTGTATATAGTATTAGCAAGTTTAGCTGGAGTATCTATATACCTTCTTGTTATTTACTCGGCTATTTCTTTAATTGGTCCATCATTACCCGTACTTGTAGATTGTTTAATCAACCCTATTCTTATTACATTACTTTCACTTGTTATTTTCAAAGAAAAATTGAGTAAGAATAAAGTAGTTGGTTTTATAATTGCTTCGTTTGGGGCATTTTTATTAATTACTGGAGGTAATATTGGAGTTCTTCAACCAAATTCGCCTAATTTCTTAGGATATATCCTTGCTCTTTTAGCTCCCCTGATGTGGTCATTTTATACCATTGCTATAAAAAAAGTGAAGCAATTTGACAGTTCTAGGACTGATTTTCAAAATCTAAAAAATATTTCCATCTTTGGAGTTATTGAGTTCCTTATACTTGTTATAATTACTGGACAATTGAGTATCTTTCTAAATAACTTTTTGAATATTGTTGTTTTTCTATGTGCTTTATATTTAGGTTTAGGAGCGTTCGTGATAGGTTATTATATTTGGAGTTATTCCCTTAAAAAGCTGAAGTCTTCAAGCGTTGCATCATTTCTATATCTGCAGCCATTTATAACTCTTATTTTATCAATTATTTTCCAACGAAACGATGTTATAGGTTTGTGGAATATTATTGGAGGTTTAATTGTAATGATAGCATTAGTTATTATAAATTATAAAAAACCTGAATCTAATAGATTGTCAAAAAATGAATAATGAGAGGGATTCCTTATGGAAGATATTGTTTTATATGAAAAAAAGGGAGATATCGGACAAATTACATTAAATAAACCTGATGAAAGAAATACATTTACTTTAGATATGCTTAATAAACTAATAGAACTCTTTGAAATTAGTGCTGAGAACAACGATGTTTGCGTTATTTATGCTGCTAATGGTAAGCATTTTACGGTAGGAGCAGACTTAAAGTATGGATATGATCTACTGACAAATAAAGAACGACTTGCAGAAGCAGTAGAGTTTCTTGAATCTTGGCAAATTTTGACACGAAAAATGATAGCTCATTCAGGTATAATAATAGTTGGTTATCATGGGTGGGTGATAGGGGGTGGATTTGAACATACGCTCGTGTGTGATTATAAAATCGCAGCAGAAGATACACGAATTATGCTCCCTGAAGTAGGAATAGGGCTTTTCTTTTCTAATGCATCTACTAAACTTTTACCTAGAATAATAGGAGAAGGGAGAGCTAAAGAGTTGATGATAATGGGTAAAGAACTCTCTGCTGAAGAAGCCCATAGAATAGGGCTGGTTAATCAGGTATGTCCAACACCAAGTCTACCAAGAATCTTAAAAAAAACAGCCAACATGATTGCGTCAAGAGACCATCTTGCTCTTCAGTATACAAAGAAGTTTATAAATGAAAACCAAGATTTAAGTATTGAATCAGTCTTAGCTCGCGAATCAATTGCAATGATTACAACTGGGCAGTCTGAAGAACTTAAAAAAAGACTTGGAAAATTTGTAAAGAAAAAATAAAAATTTATTTTTCTAATTTTTTCCCTTTCATTGCTTTTCGGAACTTTTCAAGTTGTTTTCGTGGAGTTACGGTTGGTCTTTCGTATCTTTTCAGTTTTGACTTAATTCCGAAGAGGTATTTTGAAATATTCTTCAATTTTTCAATATCGTAGCGCATCATCATCGTAATTGTCTCCATAGCAGGACTTCCTCCGCCGTGTAAGCCTGCAACCTGCATAAGACCAGTTATATCTGAAACAGCAAAGGCTTCAATACCTCTAAAACATCGTAGTATGTTTTCAGGTTTGACTCTTGGATTTCTCTGCATATATTTCATAGCAAGTTCCCCAACGTCTTCAGAAAAGAACGAGCCTTCAAAAGGTAATGTTGCGATAAGACCACCAGAAAGATCAGCTAGAATTTTATACTCCTCATATATCATTTCACCAGCGAATCTTCTTCCAGCGTTAGTCAAAA
Source organism: Promethearchaeota archaeon (assembly GCA_019057735.1). Next base: position 4,655 of record JAHLWV010000164.1, read on the forward strand.
TTTCATCAGGAACTTGTGTTCCTGAAGGTGCTTTTTCGGAATGCTTCGCACTGGATTCCCCAGCAGCAAAAACGAGTTCTGCTGTGCCTATTAGATGAGAAAGTTTATCTTGAACATGTGAAGTCTTTTCAATCCCATTATACTCTGCAACTAACGCTGCAGCGCTAGCTATTACTTCTGTTACAGCCGGTTTACAACCAGTATAACTGTGGCGATGAAAATGGGCAAACATTAACGCTAAAAAGCCAGCGTAGGCTGTTTGACGTGAGTCTGCGTGTGCATTTAGGAACACCCTCTCGTTAGGTACAAAAACATCATCAAAAATAATGAATGTTTCAGCGTCTCCAAATTTCGCAATGGGCGAATTTAAATGTTTGCCTAACCTAAAACTGGCAGGTCGAGTTAATAATTTAACCCCCTCCCAATCAGCAGGTAAGGCGAAAGCAACGGCATAATCTTTATCCTCTGGACCCATGTATCTACAAGGGACTATAATCATCTCGTCTGCGTATGGTGTGTTGGTTATATTTATTTTACACCCTCTAACAACAATTCCATCATCTCTTGTCTCGATAACTCTTAAGTATTGATCGGGATCTACTTGTTCATGAGGTCTTTTCAATCGATCCCCTTTAGGGTCTGTTTGAGCCGCACTAGCTACCAAATCGTTTTCTTGAAAAAACTCTAAATACTTCTTAAAGCGTTCGTAATGATCTGTTCCTAGCGCTTGATCTAGCTCGTATGTAATTACAGAAAGAGCGTTTAAGGAATCGCAACCCATGCAGCGTTGAATACAGCCACCAACGCGATGACAGAGTAATCGAGTCATCAATTGTTTTTTTAATAGGTCATCTTCGCTTTGATGTATGTGTGTAAACCGGTTTATCT
>JAHLWV010000165.1 GCA_019057735.1 Promethearchaeota archaeon
TCAGCTTCGAAGAAGTTAGTTATTATAGCAGACTATACTAAAAAATCAGAATATCTGGGAGAACATTGGAAGAAAGGAGTACCAATAGAGATAATTCCTTTAGCTCACGTTCCTATTATGAAGAGGTTAGAAAAATTAGGAGGGATACCTATTTTAAGGATGGCTCAAGCAAAAGCAGGACCAGTTGTCAGTGATAATGGCAATTTTATTATCGACGCTGATTTTGGTATAATTAATAATCCTTTAGATCTAAATTTAAAGATTTTGCAAATACCAGGTGTTGTGGATTCTGGCTTGTTTTTAGGGATGGCCCATACGGCTTATATCGGTCAAGAAGATGGCACAGTTAAGAAATTCTAAGATTTTTATTAATGGTTGTTCTACTAAGTGCTAACATATCTATATAGGATTGTCTGACCAAATTAAGTTAGATATGTTAAAGACTTACCACAACTAGGACAAAATTTTTGTTGAGTAGTTAAGCGATAACCACAATAAGCACAATATGAAATCAATCCCTGAGTTTCATCGTAAGATTCTGGTGATGAGCCACTATCATAATGATATGGGTAATAACTCTCAGAAGGCGTTGATAGATGAGACTTTCTTTTCTTTCTTAGGTACATCAAAACACCAAGTATTAGGACAATCACAACAATAACACCGATAATGATTAGAACGAACATTATATCTTGTGGGACTGTTGGTTGTATTAATACAACTATTAAGAAATCTTCAGATTCCCCTTCGCCATCGAAAGCAGTTACTAATAAGTAAGCTAAATATCCGTCTTGAGATTCACTATCATATTGTGATGCAGTAGATAATTGTTTAGTCCCAGTTATGGTGGAAAACGCCATTGTATAAGGAATTACAAAGCTTCCAGTGTGGGTATCAGAACTTGGATCGTAAGTCATCTCAAAAAAGATGTTGGTTTTAGGTCTAATAGGAACGATAAAATTATCTTCGGAGATAGATGCGATAAATATGTTTACGGAAACCCTCATCTCAGAACTATCTTGGTCTTCATAAGAAACGGAATCCGTTAAATTAATTCGAAAATCAAGACGTGAGCCTTGTGATACTAAATATATATTTAAACTATCATTGGTGTGAGTTTCATCAAAAGTAATTGATTGCGAATTATCTATTATGATTAAAGAACTTTCTTCTACGAATTCAGGAGGGTTATTATTGATTAACGATACATGTCTTGGAGAATACGGATTGTAATAATTAGAAATCGGATTAAAAGGTACGATGTATAAAATAGCAAAACCAGGCACATCCGTAGAGGTTGGGGTGTATTCATAAGAATATTTAAAAGGGGTAGGCATAGGGTTTGATAAAGAGAACGTTTTATTAACGGTTCCTTTTTCAGTGTAATAAGTTAAAGGATAGAACGATAAATAAGCAGTTGCATCGTAAGTAGTATTATCGAGAGTAGCGTCTATGTTTAGCGAATCTATACCATTTCTTTCAATGTCAGTAGTCGTTATTACGCTTGATATCTGTGGTATAAGACTATTATTATAATATAAGATTTTAGATGATTTCGTGTAAGTTTGGGAGCCAATTGTTATATTTACAGCAATAGTATAAGGTTTTGTATTTGGGGATGGTAAAATAATAGAGTGATTGATCGCTATGCCATCCGAACTTGAAATCATTTTAATTGAGTTAAAATAGCTGTCGTTTTGTATTGAAACATTAAGATAAGAATTCAGTACTATGGAACTAACAAGAGCGTCTAAGTTTTGATTTTTTATGTAGAGCGAGAGGTTTAATTGAGAAGTTGGAGTGTTTTCAGAATCAACAATAATTTCTATTGAAACATTTTCGCTTTCGAAGAAATAATCCATTAGATTTCGAGTTAGGATTGAATGATCTTGCTTATACGCTGAGGAATCGTAAAGATCTGTAGTCCAATGAAGATCTCCAAATGCTACAAAGCGACCTCCCCCAAACGGATTATGGTCGTATGCGGCAGCGATAGTTTTTCCTTCTGTTGAAGCGATTGCTTCTGCATTCCCAATAACGCTTAAAGTACTTCCATATTCCCATGAAAATTTATCTACACCTTGAAAAATCAAAGAACTATTAAAATTTGTTATAGATTGAGTAGAAACCGTAGCTCCAACCCCAATCCATTCTTCATTTGCTACATTTTCCTCGTTAATAGTTATACCTAGATCGATATACGAGAATAATTCATTAATGTTCTCAACACAAAGGTCTTGAAATCTGGTTCCTAAAAATAACAAATTCCCTCCATTTTCAAAATAATTTTTCAGATTGTAAAATTCCAATGGATTATAGGGTAAGATAGGATTTTGTAATACTACCAAATCGTACTGAGCCAATCGTTCTTCAGTCAAAATAGAGTTTTCCAAATCGCTATCGTAATTAGGGGTCCAAAATTCTGCTAAATAATCTGTATCGATGTTTAACTCCGAGAGGTCTCTCATCCACGCGTACGAATCCATCTGGTAAAACGAAAGTTCAGGAAACCAATCGTTCAATCCATGATAAGATTCCATTAAAATTTTATGTTCAGGGAAACGTACGTCTATCGATATCATAATAGTGTCATATACTCTCTCACCAGATGTAATGTTCAGTTCAAAAGTTCGTAAGCCAGGTGTAGCGTTTATGTTGACTTCTGCTCTGAGCGCAACGAACTCAATCCCTGCGTTGTTGAAAATAATCTGAGATTTATCTAAAGATAAAGAAAGCCCATCAACATAATTCGTCTTAGTAACATTTAAGGTATTATTAATGCCAGATATAACTGTTAAGTTAAATTCTTGTATATCTCCTGGAAAATTAATTAAATCGAAAGGTTTTATAGGTAACTCGTCAGGCGAAAGTTTGGCAATGTTATTTATATTAGAATATGTTGCATTTAAATAATCTAAATACATAAGAGATGCCGTAATATTAATTAATCCGAACCCAGATTTCATGAATTCAGAATCATCAGCGCTAGATAAATCTTGAGCCCCTTCTAATAGCACAATCCTTGCGGTTTCCGGCGAGATCGATGGATAAGCTTGTTTCATAATAGCTAACGCACCAGCGACAAGAGGACATGCCATACTCGTTCCACTTAGAGGAATATAATCCGCATCACCTGAAAAATCGAAGAATCCACCAAGAAATCGATTTCTATCTGATATAATCGATTTTGGAGCTTCAGTCGATATAATATTTACTCCCGGGGCTACAACATCAACATAACCTAAATAAGATAAAGATGGGCCGAAACTACTAAAGGAGGCTAAATTGTTATTGCTATCTGTGGCTCCTACAGAGATAACATCAATTCCTGATGCTGGTGAGCCTCCCGATAAGTATTCTGGTCCAGAATTACCTGCAGAAGACACCGTGATTACCCCATTTTCTGTAACTGACGCCAGCGCAAGTATCATTAGATCACTTGCAATAGGATAACTATCTCCAAAACTCATAGAGATTATATCAGCATTAGCAGTATTAGCACTCCATTGAATAGCACTAATAATATCTCCTTCTTCTAATCCAGTAGCATCTCCTGCTTTTGCATTTATTATCGAGATTCCTGGAGCAACTCCTTTATATAATCCTCCTGAACCGCTACCGTTGCCTCCAATAATTCCCGCGACATGAGTTCCATGACCGACTAAATCTTCAAAATCTTCAAAATCTAACACACTCTCGTCTGAAACGAAATTTCTATTTGCAGTTAAATTTAAGTCAGGATGGTCATAGACTCCCGTATCAATGACGGCAACTCTCACACCGGTGCCGTCAAAAGCTAAATTTTCAGCGCCTATAGCAGATAACCACCAATTTGGATATAAATTTGAGTTCAAAGCACTTGAACTTGGAATCTCATCTTGAAAATAAGGGAGAAGATAATTCCGAGATTTATAAACCTTTTTTAAAGTGCTAAAAGATTCCAATTTTTCTATTTTGGAAGCTAATTCACTTAGTTGGCATTTAAGGTAAACAGCCGGAATGATATCGTAATTATCTAAAATTGTATAATCTTCTAGCGTATTTTCAATGAATTCGATTCTTTCCGATTTTGAAGTTGTTTCCTCAAAAAGCATTATAGTTTTTATTTCGGAAACCCCATTCTGTCCAAGCGTTGCTAATTCTTTAATTAATAGATCGCCAAAGATAGCATCTTGTTTATTAATAGGATGATTAATATCTCCTATGTAAGGAGTTGCGCGATTGGAATTATAATTAAAAAATTCAGTAGTGTTTGACTCTAATTGATAAAGATAAGAATGATTTCCATCATTTGTTATACCAGTTCCAAATATGGGGCTTACTACTGAACTGATTAATAAGATACTAATCAAGATAAAATTAGTTTTAGTCCAAAGATTTTTCATAGTCTTCAAATATTAGATTAGTTATTTATTTCTAACTTTAATAGTTAAAAAACCATAATTTTTTTTAGAAATACATTATTTTTAAATCTACAGCTAACGATCATTTACATTTGATAAAAGAATACACTGATAAAAAATAAAACCCAAGGGGCTGTGGATTAGTGGATCATTCAAATCATAAGATTTGGTGCACTAAAGATCGTTCGCTTGGCATGCGAAAGGCCGGGGGTTCAATTCCCCCCAGCTCCACTTTTTTTATGTTTTAGAAGAGTTTTAAATAAGAATGAAAGTTCATCGTGAAAGCGGGATTTCACGATCTATTTATCTATGATGAATGCGATCTGAAAATTATTAATAATTATTGTATTTGCAATAAATAATGAAAAAAATTGGTATTTTGGGTGGTATGTCGTACGAGTCAACTATAAAATATTACGATTTACTCCTCCAAAAATATTATGATGAATATAATGATTACAACTACCCAGAAATTCTAATATATAGTCTAAATTTTCAAAAAGTCATCGATTATGAATTAGGGAATGATACACCAAAATACGTAGATTATTTAATGGGAGGTATTAATTCCTTACAAAAAGGAGGGGCTGATTTCATAATCATGGCAGCAAATTCCCCCCACGCAGTTTACGATGATTTAGTTAAGAAAACAAATTTGCCTATACTAAGTATAGTCGAAGCTACGGCAGAGGAAGCACTCGAATTGGGATTAAATAAACTTCTATTAATTGGTATTAAATTTACAATGCAATCTTCTTTCTACCAACGAATCTTCGAAAAGTTTAACATGCAAGTAATAACTCCTGAGGATATCGAGCAAGATTTAATTGATCAAATCATTTTTGACGAATTAGTTATTGGGAAATTTAAAAACGAGAGTAAACAGAAGATGTTGGAAATTATCCATAACTATGATGTAGACGGCGTAATTTTGGGATGTACTGAACTTCCGTTGATATTTCACAAAAATGATACTAGCATTAAATTACTTGATACGATTGAAATACACGTGGAAGCAGCATTAAAATTTGCGATGATATAGAAATTCTTTTTTCTACTTGATTTTTGGAGATACTTTTGCGTTTTTTATGACCTCTGGAAGTTTTTTTAAATCCCTAACGCTATTTTATAATTAATA
>JAHLWV010000166.1 GCA_019057735.1 Promethearchaeota archaeon
GTTTGGAAATGTGAGGCGAGGTTCCTCAGCGAATCAAGTTCACCGTCAGCCCCAATTCTCATGTGTCAAATCTATAAAAGAAAAAATGACATAAATATGTGATTGTTTTAGGATTCGGTAGTCTACCTATTAATTCTCCACTTAAGGAATAAGTTATCTTATTAAATTAGTTTGATTCAACAGATTCTTTTTGTTGTTTTTCGTAAGAGAAGAGGTATGGATGCCGTTTTAAATCAAAATATAAGATTACGAAGAGACCAATACCTAAAATGACTGCTAAATAACCTATAAGTTCATATTGGTTTAAGAAGATCATACCTATAGTTAATCCTCCTATTTCTATGAACCCTGTTGCTATCAATGGTGAAATGATTTGTGCGATTGACTGAATATTGGTCGTCATACCGCTCACTAAACCTTGTTTATCAGCATCCACTGCCTTAGTAATATTGCTCTGTATTAAAGAGGGTAAAAACACCATACTGAATACGAATGATGGAATGAACGCAAAAATCATCCACAATTCCGTCATAAAAGGGAATGCGAAGAAATTAACAATAAGGAGAATTGAAGCAAATAATAAAACTCTTTTTTCTCCTATTTTCTTAAAGAGTGGTTTCATAAGTAATCCCCCGTATATCATGATTGACACACCAGCGAGAGTCATAACAAAACCAATAATGATTGGGGAAGCTCCATACCTTTCCATAAGAATTAAAGCCATGCTCGAATTAAACATAACTGTAATAAAAAATAATAAGAAAATTTGAGCAAAACGACCGATAATTTCTCTTGTAAAAGTATTCTCTTTTTTCTCTGAAGACAATTCTCGGGTTTTTTTTCGTAGTTTAAGATCAGAGATTCGATCTTTGGGCATGCTCTCTATTAATACTCTTATTGTTAAGGTAATTGCAATTATGGACAAAATTACTGCGATTAGAGCAGGGTATCTCCAATTGATTTCTCCTAAAAAACCTCCGATAAGTGGTCCAAAAACCATCCCTACGGTATGTCCTATCATTAGTTTGCCCATTTCAGAAGCACGTGTTGCTGGTGTAGTGATATCGGAAATGTAAGCACGTATAACTGGAATTTGTCCTCCAAATACTCCATCTAAAATTCTAGAAAAAAGGATAATATAAATATTTGGAGATAAGGCTAAGACTAGAAATGAAACACCAGTTCCTGCCTGAGAAATTAGTAATATTGGCTTACGACCGTATTTATCTGATAGTCTTCCCCAAATTGGTCCGAATATAAAAGTAGATATTGCATTTGAGGATATAATTATACCTACAAAAATAGGTGAATAGCCAAAATCGGATACAATTTTAGGTAAAAGTGGCAATACCATACTATATCCAAAAACATCCACCATAATACTTAGGATGATGGTAAACATCGCTTTTCTCGGATCGATAGAATAATTTTTCAAGATATCGGCATGTTCTTCTTTGTTAAGGAATTTTCTATCAGCCATAGGTGAGTCCAAATTCAAGAATTAATAGTTTAAATAATAGACTAAATACTCAATTTTAAATAATGTTTTTCGATTTTAACGTCAATTAGACCACTGATTTATTTCACAGAACGTGTTAATTATAATAGATGCATTATAAAAAAAGAAAAATAAAAAAAAAGTTATTTATATATTATTTATTTGTTAGAATATCTTGAACTATATTAGAGCAAGTAAATTCCCAAGCAACCCAGCTCCACCATTGAACATTAGAAGTAACCCCATGAAAATCGATGAAGTAAGCGACATTACCACTAAAAGAGTGTTAATGCTTGGACCCGCGGTGTCTTTAAAGGGGTCTCCGACCGTATCTCCCGTTATACTGGCTTTATGTACATCAGTTCCTTTTCCACCTAAGTTTCCGTCTTCAATCCATTTCTTAGCATTGTCCCAGGCTCCTCCACTATTCGACATAAACACTGCAAATACAAATCCCGATAATATAGCTCCGACTAAGAATGCTCCTAAGGAAGCTACGCCAAAAAGAATTCCAACACCAATAGGAACGGTTATAGAAAGAATGCTCGGTATAATTAACTCACGTAATGAACCTTTTGTTGCAATATCAATTGTTTTTTGAAAATCAGCGGGTTCTTCACCAGTTAATATTTTAGGGTTTTCTTCAAATTGCCTACGAATTTCTTCGACCATCTTCCCTGCGTTTTTTTGGACAGCTAATATCAATAATGCAGAGAACAATGCAGGTATAACAACTCCTAAAAAGGCACCTACTAGAACATTGACACTTAGTAAATCCATAACAGTAAAACCAGCCTCTTTTGCAAAGGAAAACATTAAAGCCACAACGGTTAAGTTCGCAGCTCCAATTGCGAATCCCTTTGTAATTGCTTTGGCTGTGTTACCAGCAGAATCTAATTTATCAGCAGTTCTAATTACTTCATCACCTAATTCTCCTTGTTCTGCAATAGCTCTCGCGTTGTCAACAATTGGACCATAAGCATCATTTGTTACTATTGTTCCGACAATTGCTAACATTCCAACAGCAGCCATTGCTATACCAAATACACCAGCTAACCAAAATGCGATTGTCATAGCAAGTATAACTCCTATTGCAGGAGGAACAACACTTAGAAGTCCATATGCGAAACCAGAAAGAATTACAACCGCATGACCTTCTTCAGCAGCATGAGCTATGTTTTGTACTGGTTTCTTATCATCCCGAGTAAAATAATCACTCGTAAAACCTAAAACAATACCAGATGCAAGTCCAATCACTGATGTGCCCCATATTCGCCATAATAGCCCTATTTCATCGTCTCCTAATCCAATTGATAGAAAAATCGTTATTACAGCAGATAATGCGAAGTAGATTAAAGTAGCTAAATAAGTTCCTGTGTTTAAAGCTTTTCCAGGTTCTTCAGAACCTTTATTCTTTATTACATATATTCCTATAAGCGAAGCAATTAACCCTGCAGCGCAAAAAACGACTGGAGTAACAATAAATACAGAGGTCCCTGTAGCGGTTAATGTTACATTTGCAAAAGGTGCTTTAATAATACCCGCTACACCAAAGGCTGCTGCAAGCATCATTGCTGCAACAATGGATGCAACATAAGAATCGAATAGGTCACTACCCATTCCTGCTATGTCACCAACATTGTCACCTACATTATCAGCAATCGTTGCTGGATTTCTTGGATCATCTTCAGGTAGATTGTATTCAGCTTTTCCTACTAAATCAGCACCTACATCTGCCGTTTTTGTAAAAATTCCACCTCCGCACTTCATAAATAAAGCTATACTACTAGCACCGAAGCTAAACCCTAACACCACAAGAGGAGACTCAAAAATCCAATAGATTATTGATACGCCTATTAAAGCAACTCCCACCACGGCTAAACCCATTACTGCTCCTCCGAAAAATGCTATATCAAAACCAGCTTTTGTGCCTATGGTACAACCTTGTGCTGCTCTTGTATTTGCTTTAACACCAACATACATCCCTAACCAACCTGCGAACATAGAACCCACACAACCAATTAAGTACGCTAACGCTTGTTCCCAATTTAATGTCCCAGGATTCGTCATATTAGGAAGTAAGAATAACATTACTAAAAAAAGTATTCCTACAAAAATTCCAAGAACTTTATATTGGACTTTTAAGTATGTTTTAGCCCCTTCTTCGATATATCCAGCGACTTCTTGCATTCTTTCGTTGCCAGGATCTTCTTTTAGAACTAAGAATCTAAAATATACGGACATAACGATTGAAATTATCCCTGCGATTAGTGCAACAATTAAAATTATTGGCACTGCCATTTTTTTTTCACTTTATAATTGTTAAAATTTTTTGTAGATTTTTAATTATCTATATAATTAATATTCTATCTATTAACCTAATTCCTATAAATTTTTTGAATTTTGTAAAATTATCTAAAAAAAATAGCGAAAGAACAGCAAAATTTCAAAAAGATTTAAAGAAAACCGCTATTTACTGTGCTTCATTTAATTTTTTCTTTTAATATATTCTGGTGTATGAGTCTGCTCACACTTTCTACGGGATTCCCAATTCTTCCATGTTGACTCGAAAATCTTCTCTAATTCGTCGTCGTCAAGCTTTGATTTTTCTTTTTTCTTATCATTTTTCATTGGCTTTAACCAACCTACAATTTGTTTCCAATACTAAAAGCGAACCGTATTGATTTCGTTATTATTAAATCCCCAAGACTGCAATATATTCTCTGCATTTTTAATCATTTCCTCGATTAAGGTTTTCATAGGGATTATTTTATTATGGTGCCCTATTGCTGTTGAAGGTGCCATAAAATTCTTTACATTATATTTGTATATTTTTTCATGAAATTGCTCATCATAGATATCTAAATTTAGCCATTTTTCCTTAATTTTTACTGGTACGGGACATTCACGAGTGGCCATTAAGGCCGTACCTAAACACACCGCATCAGCTCCCATTGCCAGAGCGCTTAAAAAACCTCTTGCGTCACCAATCCCACCAGCAGCAATGATCGGAATTTTGAGCATTTTTCTTGCTAAGGTTATATTTACCAGTGTAGAGTTTGTTTGTGGATTTTTAAACCCAGTTCCTTCTAAGCCAACTAATGTAACTCCATCTACACCTTCTTCTTCTGCTGAAATAGCATGCTTGATTAAAACGCATTTGTGGAACCACAAACCACCCGCTTCGTGAACTCTTTTCCCGATGAAAGACGCTTTATATCCTGAAGTTGTAAAGATGTTACAATTTTCATTGAGGGCGATATCGATGTATTCTAAATACCTTTTTTTAGTTTTTTTATCTTCCTCGTTGTCGTTTAAGATATGGTGCGGTAACGAGAGATTAATTCCAAATGGATGTGTAGTCAATTCTTTCATCTTTTGCATATCTTTCCTGAAATCTTCCGGATTTGGAAAGTTCAATGCCGCTATAATTCCTAATCCACCAGCATTCGAAAAAGTAGATGCGAATTCAGCCTTACCCCACCCTCCAAAAGCGCCCATTACGAGGGGATACTTTATACCTAAAATCTGAGTTATTTCAGTTTTCCATTTCATTTCTAAATAAAGATATATTTTCTATTTTTCTCTGATTTTAATATGCTGATTCCCTTGTTGGAAATCTACTTCGAGTTTTAGAATATTCGTGGAACATTCTATCTAATAGATCTAGCCTTAAATTCTGATCTTTCTCCCAGAGGTTATTTATTTCTGCCTTATCATTATTTCGATCAAAAATATCTCCAAACCCAGGTAATTCGGTATACTTAGTCAGTTTATAATCTTTTGTTATCAAATGAATGATTCTTGTAAATAAGGGTCCACGAGGACCTACTTCTTCGTCTTCCATAATGAGAATGGAATCTCGCAATTCTAATTTTGGATCCTTTAAAACGGGGGACATGTTATATCCTTGCATTCCAGGCGGTCTATATCGTTCTTTGATATTTAAAAGGTCAAGAATTGTTTTGGGCATATCAACTGAGCTAATTAATGCATCAGAAACTCCTGATTTAGTAATACCAGGAACACGCC